>JAKSOD010000023.1 GCA_024405755.1 Clostridia bacterium | reverse complement strand
AAAACGGCGGCTCCTGACCGCCGTTTTTGACGGGCTGTCTTAATGCGACAGCCCCCTTTTTAAAATTCAATTTAACCTTCGTACGCGGTGTCAGACGCGGTTTTGAGCGTTGAGAGAGCACCGGAAGAGAAATATTCAAGAGGATTGACGGGTTCTCCGTTGACAGTCATTTCAAAGTGCAGATGAGGATCTTCCGAGAGTTCCATAACGCAGCCTTCGCCTACGGAGCCTATGAGTTGACCTGATTTGACGGTTTTTCCCGTCTTGATGCCGTCGGGAACGGTGTCGGAAAGATTTTTATAGACAGTAACGGCTCCTCCGGAGTGCTCTACGGCTACGCAGGTGCCGTAAAGAGGCTCGTCGGTTACGGAAATGATTTTTCCATCAGCGGCGGCACAGACCGGAGCACCGGCTTCGGTCATTATATCGATACCGAGATGAACGCGCCATTCACCGAGAGTGTCGGAGAAAACCTGAATTGTAGGATCGTGTCCGGTCCCGAGTGATCCGGAAGCGGGCAGGGAAAGAAGGGGTACTGTCTCGATAACGGGAACTTTTTCCGTATCGGGTGTTGATGCCTGGGTCGTGACGGGGGCTGTGCCTTCATCACGTCCGCTGTTTGGAGTTATCGTTTCTGTCGGAGATGTGCCGGCGGCGGGGACGGAGGTTTCCGCACCGTTGTCGGTGGTGACGGCTCCGCGTTTTGACTTGTTGGCGGCAGATGTCATTGCAACTGCCACGGCAAGAACGACGAGAAGAACAGCAACGGTGAGGTAAACCGTGCGGTTTACTCTTTCAACGCTGTTTTTTGAGCCGATGACATTACTTTTCTCAGGTTTTTTTGAGATCGTACGGCTTTTTTTCGGTCGGATAGGTTTGATTTTCATTCTGAAACTCCTTATTTTAATGTACTGCCGGAAAACATTCCCGGCTTGCAACTATATTTTTGCCATACGTACCGGATTTATTCAGAATGGGAAGAAGTTTTATGAAAAGTTACATCAGGGACTGCCGCATTTGCGGCAGTCCCTGATGTAAAAAAGTTGTATTCAGATCTCGGGAACATTGATCTCGACTTCATGACCGCACTCTGCAGAGCGTGCGATACCGTCGAGGATAGCCTGGTTATAAATGATCTGGCTTGACGGGACGGGAGCGGCGGTGCCGTTCTTGCAGGCATCAAGGAAAGTACGGATCTTCAGATCGAACAGACCCTCTTTCATCTTGATGACGGGGATCTCGGTCTCGACCTGTGAGCCTGCGACCTCGTGGTATATCTTCATAGGACCTCCGACGGTGCCGTTCCAGCACTCGGTGGAGGGGATACGCAGACCGCCCTTTGTGCCGAGAATGATGGTGTCACCGGGGGTATCCATATTCATAGCCCATGAGATACGGAAGTCGAGGATGATGTCTCCTTCAAGTCTGATGAAAGCGGCGGCAAAATCGTCAACACCGAACTTGGAGGCATACTCTGCGCGTTTGTCGGCGCGATAGCCGCAGTAGTTGGGATCGGTGCCGAAGAAAGCGGATTTATATCCGGAAACCGTCAGAGGCTTCGGATAGCCGACAGCGTTAAGTACCATATCGAGGGAATAGCAGCCGATATCGGCGAGAGCACCGAGACCTGCGGTTTTGTCCTCAATGAATGTGGTGCCGAAAGGAGTGGGGATACCGCGGCGGCGTCCGCCTCCGGTCTGGATATAGTAGATCTTGCCGAGTTCGCCGGACTGAACGATCTTCTTTATCATCTGCATATTTGCGTCAAGTCTTGGTTGGAAGCCGATCGAAAGTACTTTTCCGCTTCTCTTTTCTGCCTTTATGACCTCAACAGCCTCGTCAAGAGTTACAGTGAATGGTTTTTCGAGAAGAACGTTGATGCCGTGATCGAGCGCGTAGATAGCGGGTTCGGCATGCTGACGGTTGTAGGTGCAGATGGAAACGACGTCAAGATTCAGATCCTTGTCATCGATCATTTCCTTGTGGGAAGCGTAGTCGGTTTTTACGCCTTCGACACCGTACTTGGCGAAGAAAGCAGCAGCCTTGCCGGGAATGAGATCGGCACCGGCGACGATTTCGACGTCGGGTTGCTTGAGATAGGCTTTGATGTGGGAATCTGCGATCCAGCCGCAGCCGATAATACCGACGCGGAGTTTGCGTGAGGTGTCAACATCCTGTTTTACCTCGGCGGTAAAAGTGTTGAGTCCGTCCATTGATTTGTCTGCCATGTTAATACTCCTTGCTTCGTTTCAGATTTTTATTTAATGAAAAATTCACTGACCGATAGAGCGCAGGTATTCAATGCTCTTGGCGGCACATTCCATTGGGGATAGCCCCATGCTGGGTTTATCCTGTTCGACGATAAGCCATTCTGCACCGGCATCATAGGAAGCCTTGATGATTTCGGGGAAATTCTGCAATCCGGATCCGACGGGACGGAACTGGAAACCCTGAGGACGCGGAGGAACCTTGGATTCGATACCGATGAGTTCGTACATATTTTCGCTCTTTTCACCGAAGAAGTCTTTCAGGTGAACGAGAGGAGCACGGCCGGAGTATTTGCGTACAAAGTCGGCGGGATTTTCACCGCCCACGTTTACCCAGCAGGTGTCAAGCTCGGTTTTGAGAAGATCCTCCGGCACGGTTTCATAGAGGATATCAAGGGCATATTTGCCGTCCAGTTTGAGAAATTCAAAATCGTGGTTGTGATAGAGAAGCTGGATACCCGCTTTCTTTGCGGCGCGTCCGAGGATCTCAATGAAGGCTACGGTATATTCAAAGTTGGGAGTTCCGGGACGGAATTCGGGAGAGAGGTAGGGGACAGCAACGTATTTGCATCCGATCTCAGCATACTGGGAGAGGATGCCATCGGGATTCTTCAACATTTCGATAAAGGGAACGTGAGCGGAGATCGGAACAAGGTCTGTTTTTTCGCAGACTGCTTTTACTTCTGCGGCTGTTTTGCCGTAAAGTCCGGCGAACTCAACGCCGTCATATCCCATTTCTTTTAGTTTGGCGAGGGTCCCTTCGAGATCGGCGGCAGCGTCGTCTCTGACGGAATATACCTGAATACCTACGGGAAGTTTCATGATGATTTACCAATCCTTTCAGTTTTGCCTGCCGTATGGTCGGCGTATTTGCTGCGGCAAACGCAGTGTCGTTTGCCATCAGTATCAGTATAAGTCAAAATGTGCTGGACTTCAAGTCAAAAATGGTCTTGAATCGGACAAATATTGTCAAATTATTTTTTGACTGCAGGTTCAGGATCAGCAGGAACATCGAAAAAATCACCGGGTATTTGATATATGATCCGGTCGTTTATTCTTCTTCATTCTTTCCTTTCCTGCGGAAGACGAAAAGTTTGCTGAGAACGTAATTCAGTACTGTGACGAGCACCATCGATATGACGGTGGAAAGCAGATCGGCATCAATGTCAATGATAAAGCGGAACGGTCTGTAACCGAGGATATTGAGAAGGAGGGGGAAGAGAACAGCGAGTCCGAGTTCGACAAAATACGTGCCGATACGTGAAGCGACAAAGGCACCGAACTGAGTCCATACGGTCTTTTTGTCGTTTTCGTTGTTTCTGAATACCCATTTTTTATTGGGTATAAATGCAAAGCAGACGCCTGCCACCCATCCGGCAGTCTGAGCTGCGGTGCGCAGTACGGATACTTTCGCCACCATCGCGGTGTCGTCGGCGGCGGAGAGATCAAGATCAAAGATTGCGGCTCCCGGGTACAGTACAGCGAATCGCACGCCGTACGATACTACGGTGGTCAGCAGTCCGACTATGATGTATACTATGATTTCGCGGTATTTTTCAAATAGTTTTTTCATTTTTTTATTTGTATTTTCGCCCGACGGGCGAAAATACCTTACTTCTTCAATGTTCGCTTAAATTATCTTTACTTGTGCCACGTGGTACCCTCTGCGGTATCCACGAGAGTAATGCCTTCGGAAAGCAGTTCGGCACGGATCCGGTCCGCCTCGGCATAATTCTTGGCTTTCTTGGCGGCGGCGCGTGCGGCGATCTTCTCCTCGATCGCACGGACTGTGGGATCATCGAAGATGACGTGTGCTGCTTCGGCTGCCTTTGCGGCTTCCGCCCGGGCATCTTCCTCGGCGATCAGAGCCTCTGCTGCCGGGATAAGTCCGATTTGAAGTACTGTATCAAAATCCTTAACTGCGGCAAGACGGGTTGCGGCAGTTGTTTTTGCTTTCAGGGCATCATATACGGCGGTGACGGCAAGAGAGGTGTTGAGATCGTTGTCAAGGGCGTCGGTAAAACGCTTTTTAATGTTGGCAAACGCCTCCTCGTCGATGGTCACGTCTGCGGTGCGTTTTGCTTCACGCAGGAGAGACGCAACTTTCGAGACGAGTTTATTGTATGAAATTACGGCATTGTCAAGATTTTCGTATGTGAAAACAAGATTCTTGCGATAATGGGATTGCAGGCAGAAGAAGCGGTAGGCAAGTGGATCGTAACCTTTGGATTCAAGCAGGGAAACGGTGAGAAATTCGCCTGTGGATTTGCTCATTTTTCCGCTGTTGGTATTCAGGTGGAGAACGTGTACCCACCAGTTGCACCATTTATGTCCGAGGTATGCTTCACTCTGCGCTATTTCGTTGGTGTGGTGTGGGAAGGCGTTGTCGATACCGCCGCAGTGGATATCAAGGCGTTCTCCGAGATGCTTCATTGCAATGCAGGAGCACTCAATGTGCCATCCGGGGTAGCCGAGTCCCCACGGACTTTCCCACTTCAGTTCCTGATCTTCGAACTTGGATTTTGTGAACCACAAAACGAAGTCAGCCTTGTTGCGCTTGTTGCTGTCGGCTTCGACGCCGTCGCGCACTCCGACTTCAAGATCTTCCTCGGCAAAATCGTGAAAAACGTAGTATTTTTCAAGTTTTGAGGTATCAAAATAGATATTCCCGCCTGCCTCGTACGCAAAGCCTTTTTCAATTAGACCGGAAATTACGCGGATAAAATCATCAATGCACCCGGTTGCCGGCTCGATTGCGTCGGGACGGCGGATATTGAGTTTTCTGCAGTCATCAAAGAAAGCGTCGGTATAGAATTTTGCGATCTCCATAACGGTTTTGTGCTCGCGGCGGGCACCTTTGAGCATTTTGTCGTCGCCGGTATCCCCGTCGCTTGTCAGGTGTCCGACGTCGGTGATGTTCATTACGCGTTTTACATCATATCCCGCGTAGCGGAGGTATCTGTCCAGAATATCCTCCATAATATAAGTACGAAGGTTGCCGATATGGGCATAGTGATATACGGTAGGTCCGCAGGTATACATACTTACTTTTCCGGGAACATTGGGGACGAATTCGTCTCTTGTGTGAGTCAGTGTGTTGTAAAGAAGCATTTTTTTGTCCTTGATAAAATTTATTTGGCTGTGATCCGAAAGATCGCGTCACCATATAATAATACATAATAATTATATCAGAAAATCATCTTTATGTCAAAGGAAATGGGAAAAAATTTGAAAAAATACATATTAATGATCCATAAATCCGTCAAAAAGGGCGGAATTACCAGCATAAGTCTTGACTTTTCTTTTTTTGTGTTGTATAATTCGTTAATAAAAATGATATTTCGGTAAAAGAATATAATTACCGGAAATAGGACGGTGACTCTTTATGAAAAGAAAAAGCGAAGAATTGAGGAGTATGGTCCTTTGTGCCATGTTCGCTGCGATCGTTATAGTTATGACTGTGGTGCCGTATACCGGATATATACCTGCGGGCATTTCAATTACTACACTGCATATTCCGGTCATACTATGCGCCATAGTGCTCGGTTGGAAATACGGAGCGATAATCGGAGGCGTGTGGGGTATTGCGTGCCTTGTCAAAGCGTTTGTTGAACCGATTCCGGGAAATATTCCTTTTCAGAATCCCGTCATTTCGGTGATCCCGAGAATAATAGTGGGGTTAGCGGCAGCGGCGGTATTTGCTTTGCTGATCAAAAAGACAAATATTGAAAAACATATCAGTGCGGGTATCGCGGCAGCTGCGGGAACACTTACAAATACCGTTCTGGTACTCAGTGCTCTGGCTGCATTCGGCGCACTGGGTGAGACTACCGTTGCCGATACTGTTAAACTGATTATCGAGACTCTTGTTGCCGTAAACGGTATAATCGAACTTGCAGCGGCGATAATAATTGTTCCGTTGCTCTATTCCGCAGTCAGCCATTTCTTCACGAAAAAAAATTAAATCAGCCAAAACACAAAATAAGGAGTTTTTCCATGGGAAAACCCATTATCGGTATAACTTCGTCAATGTCAGACGGAAAAATAAAAATGAGCCGCGGATATTTCAATGCGATATACGCCGCAGGCGGGATCCCGGTATTTCTTCCTTTTTCGGGTGGTGCGAATGCCGCACGGAAATTTGCGGAATCGGGAGATTTTGACGGAATACTGTTTGCAGGCGGAGTTGATGTCGATCCCGCCCGATACGGTGAGCAGATCACAGCGGATAATGTTGAGACGATCCCAGAGAGAGATGACTTTGAACTTACGGTTGCAGAGTTCATAAAGAACACGGATCTGCCCGTTCTCGGCATCTGTCGCGGCGTTCAGCTGATGAACGTAGCGTTCGGAGGCACTCTGCATCAGGATATACCCGATCATCGTCAGGAGGAGCCGGGGAAGGAACACGAAAGGCCTGTACGTGTTACCGAAGGAACTCTGCTTCACGATCTTGTCGGAAGTGATCATATGGGAGTGAACAGTTTTCATCATCAGGCGGTAAAGGATGTGGCACCCGGATTCGTTGCGGCGGCGATATCGGAAACAGACGGTATTGTTGAGGCAATAGAGCCGGATCTGAGAAGCGAACGTTTCATTCTCGGAGTACAATGGCATCCTGAACTTTATCACGAGTATCACCGTACTTCAGCTGTCATCTTCGAGGCATTTGTAAATGCCGCACGTGATCATATGAATAAGTAAAAATGTGGTGTTAAAAAACTTGCTGACGAGTTTTTTAACACCACATTTTTCATTTTTAAACAGGTTATTTCTTTTCTTTGCGCAGCATGACTGTGACTGAAAGAACGAGGGCTGTTATGAGAACAGTGAGAATCACAGATGTGCGCAGAATGCCGGTGCAGCCGGTGTCTGCTGCGGGGGGAGTTTCGGTTTCGTCTGACGCGACGGTCGGAACGGGTGCGTCAGAAGATACGTTCTCAGTCCCGGGGGCTGAAGTCTGAATGGCGGCGTCTGTGTTTTCTGCTGTATGCTCCGATACAGCGGGAGTTTCCGGGGGGGTACCGGTCGTGCTGTCTTCTGAAATTTCAATCGTTGATTCTGCCTCGGTGACCTGTGCTGACACATCAGAAGGTGCGGTTTCCGGTACCGTCGTCTGTGATACATCGGGAATTGCTGCTGATGTCTGCGGTACGGCAGAGGTTGCCTCGGGTGATGTCTGAGGTGTCGTCTGAGGAATAGTCTGAGGTGTCGTCTGCGGTACGGTCTGTGCATTCGCGGTTGTTTCGGGAGATTGGTCGGAGACATATTTTGTGGAGATCCATCCGTCTTGACCGTTGAATTTTATTCTTCCCCAACTGCCGTCTGTTGCTAATAATTCCACTTCGTCGCCGTTTGAGAGATAGCCTATGGCATCATAGGAAGTTCCCGGACCATTGCGTACGGTCAATGAACTTGCGGTGACATAGATTTTTCCGAGTGAGCTTTCCCCGATTTTTTCGGCGTAATTTACGGAGATCCAACCGGTATCTCCGTTATAGAAGATGCGTCCCCACGATCCGCTGATCTCCAAGATCTCCACTGACGCGCCTTCTTTAAGTGTGCCGATAATATCGTATGATGTTCCGGCACCTTTTCGGATATTGAGTGAATCCGCGGTGATTTTGTACTTTCCGAGACTTTTTTCGGTAATTTCAGGTACAAAATCATATTCTGCGTTATTCTTTACAGTGTATTTCGGTATGCCGTAGCCGACGATGTATGTATCCGTAAGTGAGTATGAACGTATTGATACGTTATTGTTGGAGTTTCCCTCGACGGTATAGACCGTGCTTCCGCTGACACCGAGGACAATCCCGATATGGGATGCGGTCTGTGATGACGTAGAGCTTTTGAAGAAAATCATATCACCGGCGATGGGGGTATAGCCGGAGGAACGGGTAACGTATTTGGAGTTGCTTTTCAGCCAAGTGATCATTCGTGGGCAGCTGACTTCGGTGGTGACTACTGAGGTCGGTACATTTGCCTGACGCATACACCATGATACGAATGCGCAGCACCACGAGTAGCCGTAACTTGTTCCGTTTCCTTCTCCGTTATCGAGTTTGCCGTAAATGCGGTTATATTCAACGAAATTCTTGCTGCCGGATGTGTTAGTACCGTGCATTTCCGATTCGGAATTACCTTCGTGGTATCCTACCTGAGTAAGTGCCACTGAAACCACGTCACGGCGCATATCTCCGGTCAGGGTATATGCTTTGAGCTGCGTGTAATACTTCCCGGATTTATATGCCGAACCGAAAGTGTATTCGGCTCCAACCGTCAATGACGATGTGACGGAGAGGATGACGAATGAGATAAGAAGGAATGATACGGTACGGAGTAAATAGAATTTTTTCCGTGTTCTTTTCATGATTACATCTCCTTTATTATTTTTGGCAGTAAACTGAACTTCTGACATAATAATACAACAAAAAGCAAAAAAAGTAAAGAAGAAAATTTTTCTGTATGCCGAAAACCGAGATTCAGAAAAAAACGGACTTTCTGCGGCATTACAGCTGCGGGAAGTCCGCCAAAAGTATGTATTTAAAGTGTCAGAGCATCATTTTGGGTGCGGCATATCCTTTGGGATCGGCGCAGTACACTGCGTATTCGCGCATGATAATGTCTGCGACTTCTTGCGGAGAGCGTTTTTCTGTGTCGATCACAATGTCATAGTTTGAGAAATCAAAGTTATCCACGTTGTAGAGTTTTTTGTATCTGACGTTTTCGGAGTTCATTCTGTCCGTGAGTTGTGATACGGCGTCGTCGAGATCCCGGTAAGTTTCAACGGATCCGCGGCTGTCGCGGAGAACACGTGCGGCGGCGACTTTGACATCAACGTAAAGGTAGACTTTGAACGAACTGTCGGCAAAATGCCATGCCATACGGGAATCGAACAACAGTTTGTCCGCAGCGCGGTCTTTCGAGATTTTTGTGGTGGTCTCGTCGAGCTTGAGATCGTACGAGTTATCTTTTTTCATGAGTTCATTCATTTCGAGGGCAGTGATACCGAGATCGGACGCCATTTCTCTGATAATGGCACCGGTGCTGTAAATCTCAAAGCCTTCATTTTCGGCTATGACGCGCGCGACCGTGGATTTTCCGCTTCCGAGGCGGCCGGTGATGGAAATATGCATGACTTGACTCCTTTGACTCTTTCTTTTTTCTGCGGGATTAACTTCTTGCGAGACGCCGCAGATATTCCGCTTGTGCCGCTTCCGCAACCCCCATACGGCGGATCTTGCGTGAGGAGGTGCGTTCAAATTCCTCCGTTCTGATAACGAAGAAATTAATTCTCTTATAAGGCTGAACGAGAGAATTGACTTCTTCCACGGCGCGTGCAAATTCCGCTTCGACCTGTCCGTGAGAGTATTCCCGACCGTAGACTTCCGTGAAAGCGGCAGTATCGGGATGAAGAACCGCAACGATATCGTAGTCGCCTCGGGTCTCGTTGATATAACCCACTACCACTGCTTCCGAAACGAAGCGGTTGCGGCAAAGGTAGGTTTCAAGTTCCTCGGGAAAGACGTTTTTGCCTCCTGCGGTGACAATAACATTTTTCTTTCTTCCCGTGATATGAAGGAAGCCGTCGTTGTCGATATATCCGAGGTCTCCCGTGTAAAACCAACCGTCACGGATGACTTCTGCGGTGCGTTCGGGATCTTCGTAATATCCGAGCATCACTCCGTCGCTCTTGACACGGATCTCACCGGTACCGTCGTTCTGAACGTCATAAATATCAACGACGGTTCCGGGGGTCGGCAGACCTGCTGCGTCGTCACGGAAGTAATCATCTTTGTTTATGGCAGCAATCGGCGAGCACTCGGTAAGTCCGTATCCCTGTATCGTCCGCAGGCCGAAATCACGCAGGCCGCGCAGTACGGCGGGATCGGCTGCGGCACCTCCGCAGATGATAAGACGAAGATTTCCTCCGAGAGAATCGTGGATCTCGGAGAATACCCTCCGTTTCAGAGCCATGTTACCGCCCGTTAGACTTACGGCAGTCTGCATTTTCTTTTCGATACCCTTTCGGGATATATTGATCCGGATCTTTCGGTAGATCGTTTCAACAAGTATCGGAACGCAGCATATGACGGTGGGGTGGATCTCCTGCATATTGCGGGTGATGTATCTCAGTCCTTCGCAGAAAGCGACGCAGGCACCGCGTGTCATAGGAAAGAGGAAACTGCAAGTGCAGGCGTAAGCGTGATGAAGCGGGAGTACGGTCAGGAGAATATCACTGCTGTCGGAGTAGAGCATAAATCCGATTTCCGTCAGATTTGAGCAGATGTTCTTGTGAGAGAGCATAACTCCCTTTGACATTCCTGTTGTGCCTGAAGTGAAGAGGAGGACGGCAAGTGCATCCCTGTCAATGGGAAGACGGAGGAAGGATGTGTCACCCCATTCGAGTTTTTTTCTTCCCTCATTTATCAGCGGATAAATATCCGGAAAAGCGATCTTACGCACGGTGTCGGGAAGAGACAATACTTTATTTTTGAAACGAGGCGAATAAAAGATTGCCCGGGCGTTACTTACTTCTGCGATATTCTGCAATTCTTCCGGTGGCATTTCTTTGTCTGCGGGAACGATAACTCCGAGACCGCAAACTACCGTCATATAGACGGTCGCCCATTCAAGGCAGTTGTCGCCCATAACGATAATACGTGATCCGAGCATGTCTTGGGAAAGAAGTTCTGTTCCGAGTCCTTCGACCATATCTCCGAATTCTGAGTAAGTGGTAGGGCGGTAAATTCCGTCCGTTTTTTGCATAAAAGCGGGACGTGAGCCGTACTGTCTTTCGGCGGCACGAAGGACGGAACGCAGGTTTTCTATTCGCTTTGAGTCGTAATATCTGAGTTTTTTTGTCATAACGGCACCTGTTCAGGGAGAAGTAAAGTGAAGCGAAATGCGGCATGTTTGCAGTTTTTTTGGGGGGTATGCGAACGGGATGGGTTTATGGGAACGGAATGTCAGACAGAGGCGATAAAAATACGCAGTACGTTTGCAGCGTTTTCCGCCGCAAGGCGTGTGAAGGTGGGGAAATCGACTTCTGCGTTTCCGTCGGCACTGTCTGAGACGGAGCGGAGGACGCCGCATCTTACATTCCAAAGGCGGCAAACGTGAACAATGGCGGCACCTTCCATTTCGCAGACGCGCACGGTATCACCGAAAGCGGCGCGGATGTCAGCCTTCTTTGCGGGATCGCTTACGAAAACGTCGCCGGAAGCGATGGTACCCCGCAGAGTATGAAGTCCGAGAGATGACGCGGCGGCAAAAAGTGCGTCTGCGACATCTTTGTCGGTGGGCATAACGATTTCGTTGCTTGCATCGGGATAAAAAATGCTTCCGCGGGGATCACCGAGGACCCCGTAGTCAAGGTCATGTTCCACGGCGGAGTCTGCAACGGCAACGTCACCGACGGTGAGCACCGGATCAAGAGCACCGGCCACGCCGATATTTATGATCACGGCAGGAGAAAATTTCATTATCATTGACGCGGCGCAGACTGCGGCATTGACTTTTCCGACGCCTGCGCGGGATATCACCACGGGATGTGAATCAATTATTCCGATATGAAAAGTGTGTTTGCCGAGGACGACGTCATGTCGTTTTGAGAGCAGACCGAGAAGTTTGTCGATCTCTGACTGCATGGCGCCGATAATGCCTATAAGGTCGTTTTCGTTGAGTTTCATTGTCAGATACCCCCGTCAAGAATTTCACCGTCATAGGAAAAAGAGATATTATCTCCATTTTTTTCAAGTACGGCAAGATATTTTTCCGCTTCACGGCGAGCAGCCAAGACAGAGAGACAACGGAAATTTCCGCATTCTCGTCTGTGTGCGCCGGGCATTGAGCCTGTGTGAGCGATGATCCCGCGCAGAGCGTTTTTCAGTGCGTCAAGATTTCGTTTGTTGTCTTTTGTTGTCCCGCGCATCAGCAGATAGAATCCTGTGCGGCAGCCCATGGGACCGACGTAAATGACACGGTCCCCGTCGTTGCCGGAGCGCATATAGGTGGCAAGCATATGCTCAAATGAATGCATTGCGAGATCGGACAAATAATCACCTGCATTGGGAGTTCTCATACGGAGGTCGTAGGTCACGACATCGCCGTCAGTACGGCTGACATAGATCCCGGGGGTAAGTTTGTCGTGGTCCACGGTAAATGAACGGATTTTCTGCATTTTCAGGTTTATATCCGATCAGTGAGCAACTTTCGTCACGACAGTATCGGAATGATAGTAACGGCAGATTTTCAGCATTTTTTCGGTGGCTTCAAAGTAGAAAGCGCAGCGTTTGCCTTTGTCATCTTTGTAAAGAGCGAAATATCTGTCCTCAGCATCCTCGCAAGAGAGGGCGTTGTATTCGATTTCGGGAGCGAATTCTGCGATTTTGCCTTCATATTCGGCGGTTTTCGGAGCGATCACGGTGGCACTTCTCAGATTCAGATTCATTTTCTTTTTACGGATACGGTGGTTGAAAGCATTCTGGACTATTGAAAAAGTAAGATATCCGGATTCGACTACATATTCGTAGTCTATTTTTACATATCTCAGAGTGAAGAAAATAAGCATAAACTCTGTCACGGGTATGAAGAATCCGAACCATCCGAGGTTAGTTGCCATTATAAGGACAAGAAACGCAATTGGGAAGATGATATAGAGAGCAATAAGGATGTTTCGGCGTACTTTCCACTTGCCTACTGCTTTTTGAGAAACCACATAATCATAAGGGGCGGTAAAATCTGTCATGGTAATAAATCTCCATTCTGGATGTTATTATGCCACTAAATTATACAACAAAATTGTTTCTAAATCAAGTAGATGGCTGAATTTTTGGATCACAAGCTGAATTTTTGAAACAAAACAGCCCGCACTTCCGTTTTTGGCGAAAGTGAGGGCATAAAAAATCAGATTTCGTATTCTTCACCGTCGTGAACGATACCGGCGGCAAAGGGCAGAGAGGAGAGCGCCGAGCCGAGATTGGCTGAACACTCGGGGTCGGAAACATATTTCTGCGCATAATGGCTGACAAAAAGGCGTTCCGTGCGGCATTTTTCCCATTGTTCCATAGCCGCGGGAATACCGAAATGGACAAGTTCACAGATAACAGCCGACGAGAATCCCGTGCAGGCGGCTGCGGGAAAGTCCGATGCGTCGCCGTGATGCAGGTCTCCCGTAAAAATTATCCGCTTTCCGGCATCTGTGCCGGAGAGGATGTCAATTATCAGGGAATACGAGGGATGAACGCCGTTGAAGTGATTTGTCGGAACGGCGGTGACGGAAATGTTGTTGTCTGTGTAAAATTTTCCCGCTTCAAAAGTGTGCAGCCGCAGCCTGTCATCGCAGAAAAAGTCCTCGCATGTCAGCACGACGGCACGCATGGCGTCAACACCTTTCTGCTCGGTCATATAAACGTCGAAAGATGCGGTTTTGTAGTACCAGTTGGCAAGGTCGAGCATACGTGTCAGACCGAAAGTGTGGTCCGCATGGCGGTGAGTTATGAAAACAGAACGGATGTCGTTATATGAAATACCGTGACGGACAAGCAGATCGGCTGCCGGCGCACCGCAGTCGATCATATAATACAAGCCGTTCACGAAAAGCAGGGCGGACGAACAGTATCTGTCTTTTTCGGGAACGCCGTGCCCGGTGCCGAGAAATATCAGTTTCATTCGGATCATTTCCTTTCATATGCATATCATATGCAATAAGTTTAACGCTTCGCGAAAAAAAGTCAAGAAAAAGCAGAGAAGAGATTAAAAAGGCAGATACAGCAAAACCGCCGGTAAAAGCCGACGGTTTTGCTGTTTATTCGGGGGTATTCCCCGTGATCAAATCGGAAAAACCGACTCAGTCAAAGAGTTTGCCGTATTTTACGAGTCTGTCGTATTTTTCCTTGGCGGCAACTTCTGCCTTGGCGAACAGTTTCTCGGCGCGATCCGGGAACTGCTGAGCCAGACGGCTGTAACGAGTCTCGCTGGTGATGAACTCACGGTAGTCAGCGGTGGGTTCCTTGGAGTCAACGGTCAGCGGGTTCTTGCCTTCTGCTTTGAGAACGGGGTTGTAGCGGAACATCTGCCAGTAACCGGCTTCAACCGCACGCTTCATTTCGAGCTGGCAGTTCTGCATACCGCCCTTTACACCGTGCATTTCGCAGGGAGCGTAGCCGATAACGAGAGAAGGTCCGTGGTAAGCTTCAGCTTCGGTGAGTGCTTTAAGGAGCTGGTTCATATCAGCACCCATAGCGACCTGAGCAACGTAAACGTAGCCGTAGGACATAGCGATCTCGGCGAGATTCTTCTTTCCGATAGCCTTGCCGGCAGCTGCGAACTGTGCGACCTGACCGATCTGGGATGCCTTGGATGCCTGTCCGCCGGTGTTGGAGTAAACTTCGGTATCAAAGACCATGACGTTAATGTCTTCGCCGGAAGCGAGAACGTGGTCAAGTCCGCCGAATCCGATATCGTATGCCCAACCGTCACCACCGAAGATCCAGACGGACTTCTTGGCAAGGTAATCCTTCTCGGCGAGGATCTCGCGGGAAGCTTCACATCCATCGGCTGCCCACTTTTCGAGCAGTTCGATAAGGGCGTCGGCAGCAGCGGCGTTTGCCTTACCGTCATCAACGGTGTTCAGATAGTTATCAATGATGCCCTTGCAGGTCTCGCAGGGAGTTTCAAGAGCTTTGACTTTGTTGATCAGTTTCTCGCGGATGGTCTTCTGACCGAGGGCGAGACCGAGACCGTGCTCAGCGTTATCCTCGAAAAGGGAGTTTGCCCAAGCGGGACCTTTTCCGGATTCCTTGTTGACAGTGTAGGGAGTTGCGGGAGCGGAACCACCCCAGATAGAGGAGCATCCGGTAGCGTTGGAGATATACATTCTCTCACCGAAGAGCTGTGTGATAAGACGTGCGTAAGAAGTCTCGGCACAGCCTGCGCAGGAGCCGGAGAATTCGAGCAGAGGCTGCTTGAACTGGCTGCCCTTGACGGTGGCGTTGATAAGTTCGGGTTTTTCGGAGACGTTGGCAACTGCGTAATCGAAGGCAGCCTGCTGGAACAGACCCTTTGCCTGAGGAGCCATTTCGATGGCAGACTTGGCAGAGGCGAGTTTGGCGGCTTCCTTAGCGGCAGTCTTGGCGTCGTATTCGGGATGCTCGGCGGCAACGGTCTTTGCGGCGTTTTCGAGAGCCTTGTTGGTGACAGGGCAAGCTTTGACGCAGAGAGTGCATCCCATGCAGTCCAGAGCGGAAACAGCCACAGTGAATTTATAGTTGGTCTTTATTACCGGTCTTGCGGCGAAGAGGGTGTCGGCGGGAGCGGCGGCAGCCTCGGCTTCAGTCATAGCGAAGGGACGGATAGCAGCGTGAGGGCATACGAAAGAGCAGTTGTTGCACTGTACGCAGTTTTCGGGTTTCCATACGGGAACGAAAACGGCAACACCGCGCTTTTCGTAAGCGGCAGCACCCTGAGGATAAGTACCGTCTACGCAGTTCTTGAATGCGGAAACGGGGAGAGAATCACCGCGCATCGCATCAACGGGTTCAACGATCTTGTTGACGAAGTCAACGAGTTCAGGTCTGTTGCCGGTAGCGGCGGCCTTGGGAGCATCGTCTGCGCAGTCAGCCCACTCGGCGGGAACATCAACCTTAACGAATGCATCGGCACCGGCATCAATGGCGTTGTAGTTGAGGTCAACGATAGCCTGACCTTTCTTGATGTAGGACTTATATGCCATCTTCTTCATATATTCGATAGCCTCATCCTTCGGAAGGATTCCGGCGAGAGCGAAGAAGGCAGATTGAAGAACGGTGTTCTTTACCTTGCCGTTGCCGATACGTTTGAGAGCGATACCGGTACCGTCAATGATGTAGAACTGAATATTGTTCTTGGCGATATACTTCTTGACGGCAGAGGGCAGATGAGCGTCGAGTTCATCAACGGACCATGCGCAGTCGAGGAGGAAAACGCCTCCGGGTTTTACGTCCTGAACCATGTCGTACTTAGTGAGATACGCCTGGTTGTGGCAGGCAACGAAGTCAGCCTTGGTGATGTAGTAGGGACTCTTGATGGCATTGTCTCCGAAGCGGAGGTGAGAAATGGTGATACCGCCGGTCTTCTTGGAGTCATACTGGAAGTAAGCCTGGATGAACTTGTCGGTGTGGTCACCGATGATCTTGATGGAGTTCTTGTTTGCACCGACGGTGCCGTCTCCGCCGAGACCCCAGAACTTGCAGGAAACGGTTCCGGCAGCAGCGGTATCGGGGCACGCCTTCTCTTCAAGAGAGTGACCGGTCAGGTCATCAACGATACCGATCGTGAAGCCGTTCTTGGGAGCGGCAGCAGCGAGGTTTTCGTAGACGGCGAAGATGGAGGCGGGGGTGGTGTCCTTGGAACCGAGTCCGTAACGTCCGCCGACGACCTTGATACCGGCTCTGCTGCTCTGAGCGATAGCGGTGCAGACATCGAGGTAGAGAGGCTCACCGAGGGAACCGGGTTCTTTGGTACGGTCAAGAACGGCAACGGACTTGACGGTAGCGGGAATAGCGGCGACGAGTTTGTCGGCGCGGAAAGGACGGTAAAGTCTGACTTTTACAAGACCGACTTTTTCTCCGTGAGCGTTGAGGTAGTCGATAACTTCCTCGGCAACGTCACACACGGAACCCATAGCGACGATAACGCGGTCAGCGTCGGGGGCACCGTAGTAGTTGAAGAGTTTGTAGTCAGTGCCGAGTTTGGCGTTGACTTTATCCATATATTCCTCGACAACTTCGGGGAATTCATCATAATAGCGGTTGCAGGCTTCGCGGTGCTGGAAGAAGATATCGCCGTTTTCTGCGGAGCCGTGAAGAACGGGATGCTCGGGATTGAGAGCACGTGCGCGGAAAGCGTTGATGGAATCCCAGTCTACCATATCTTTCAGGTCTTCGATATCCCATGCTTCGATCTTCTGTATCTCGTGGGAGGTACGGAAGCCGTCGAAGAAGTTGAGGACAGGGACTCTGCCCTTAATGGAGGCAAGGTGAGCAACTGCACCGAGGTCCATAATTTCCTGCTGGTTGGTTTCGGCGAGCATAGCATAGCCGGTCTGACGGCAGGCATAGATATCGGAGTGATCTCCGAAGATGTTCAGTGCGTGAGAAGCGACGCAGCGTGCGGAAACGTGAATAACGCTGGGAAGAAGTTCGCCGGCGATCTTGTACATATTCGGGATCATCAGGAGAAGGCCCTGGGAAGCGGTATATGTAGTGGTAAGAGCACCGGATCCGAGGGAGCCGTGAACGGCACCGGCGGCACCCGCCTCAGACTGCATTTCCATAACCTTGACGCGCTCGCCGAAGATGTTGCGAGCGGGTTTGCCCAACAGGTTCTTGTCGGTGGCGGACCAGGTATCGGTGATCTCAGCCATGGGGCTCGAGGGGGTAATGGGGTAGATAGCGGCAACTTCGGTAAACGCATACGAAACGTGTGCGGCAGCGGTGTTGCCGTCCATGGAAAGCTTTTGACGCTTAATTGCCATGTGTGTTTTTCCTCCGTAATATATTTGTAATTTTTTGATTAGCGTTTCAGACATGACTATACATCATACCTTATAATATAATACCACTTTTGATATCAAAAGTAAAGAGATTTCGGGAAATTTGTCGCCGTCAAAACGGGATTCGGCGAAAAAAATTTTTCCGCTGTTTCCGTATTGTGATAAAAGAGACAAAAAAATCGGCATCCGGCTGTGCCGCGAATAACTGTGAAACGAATTGACAATGATCGCTTTTTGTGATATAATGACAAAAAACAGTATCTGTTTCGTCGGGAACGCCATAGGCAGACCGGCGAGGAAAGAGGAAATAATGTCCGTAACGAAAAAGATACTTATGATAACATACGACGGCTGCGACGACGCAGAAGTTCTGTATCCGATTTACCGTCTGCGTGAAGCGGGATTTGAAACCGTAATCGCGTCACTTGAAGCGAGAACGCTGACGGCGAAATATCATTATACATTTGATGCGACGCTGACACCGGAGGAGATCGTTCCCGAAGAATACGACGGACTTCTTCTTCCCGGTGGATCGGCACCGGAAAAACTGCGTGTGAATCCTCTGATAATTAAGGCGGTCAGGGCGTTTTTTACGGCTGACAAACCGGTCGGAGCGATCTGCCACGGTCCGCAGATACTGATCAGCAGCGGGGATATAAAAAACCGCCGCTGTACCTGCTATCCGGGGATCCGCGACGACGTGATTCTTGCCGGAGGCTGCTACGAAAGTGTTTCCGCAGCCGCAGACAGAAATCTTGTGACATCGCGCAAACCTGACGATCTGCCGGACTTCATGCACGAATTCTGCCGTCTGCTTGATGAATATACCGCAGCAGAGAATGCCAAAGAAGAACAGGCAGCGCGGGAAACCGCAGAATGACAGACGCAGGTGTCCTGCGCGCAGAAGAATAATTAATAAGGAAAGGAGTGAGGCCGGCGTGGATTACGGAAATGAGATCAATAAGATCGAAAACGAAAACGAAAAAGAGAATATCGCCGAGATTTTTGTTGAAACACTGGCTGATTCACTTCATTCCGAAGCATCCGGATCCGGCAGTAAAATTGACTGCTTAGTTCTTCCGCAGCTTTTCCGTATGGCGGCGAAACATCACGTAATGCCTATGATATACGAAGCTGTCAGAACGAGAATTACCTGTGATGCTGAAAAAAAAGACGAAGTCGAAAAGTATCTCAGAACTATAAGGCGTACGGTCAGCGATCAGATCATGCGTCAGGCGAGAGCGACTGCGGAATTTTTGAAACTGCTTGCGTTTCTTGAAGAACGCGGATTTCATCCCGTAGCGGTAAAGGGAATAGTGTGCCGTACGCTCTACCCGTATTTGGATCACAGATCATCTTCGGACGAGGATTTTTTCGTAGTTCCGTCGGAATTTGACGGATGTCGGCGCGCTATCGCGGAATTCGGTTTGACCGAATCGACGGATGGCGGAAGTGATGAAGAAAAAAACGTGATTTCGTTCATGAAGTCAACACTCCATATAGAACTTCACAGACAACTGTTTTCGCCTTCGTCCCGTGCATACGGGGAATTCAACCGATATTTTGACATAGACACTCTTGCAGATCGTGCGGAAAGATTGCCCGTAGGTGAGAATAGTATTCTCGTTCCATGCCCGACGGATCATCTGCTGTATCTGATACTTCATTCATTCAAACACTTTATGCACAGCGGATTCGGGATCAGACAGGTCAGCGATATCGTACTGTTTGCCCGGAAATACGGGGAAAAAGTGGATTGGGATTATGTTTTTGAGTGCTGCAATGAACTCAGAGCGGATGTTTTTGCCGCCGAAATATTCAGAATAGGAAGGGTCCATCTCGGGATCGACGTCGGGGTATCCGGTTATCCGGAAAAGTGGCGTGAACTTGAAACCGACGAACTTCCTTTGCTTGCCGATATGCTTGAATCCGGAATTTACGGGTACGGTGACTATTTTGATGAAGCACGTGTACACAGCAGTAATATCACGCTAAGTGCGGTCAAAGCACAGCGACGCGGTGAGATCAAACGCGGAGGAAAAGGAAGCGCACTTCGGGCATCCGTGTTTTTGTCCGCCGAAGAAATGGCACCGAAATATCCGTATCTCAAACGTCATCCGTGGCTTCTGCCTGTGGCGTGGTGTTCTCGCGTATGGTCGTATCTGACACGGAAAAAGGGTACGAATAATAAAAATCCGCACAAGAAGCACGGATCTACAGCATCAAAAAGTCTGAAAATCGGGCAGAGCAGAGTTGAACTGATGCGTAATTACGGCATTATTGACTGAAAACAAAAAGGAATACACAGTAAGGAATTTCTTGTATATTTGAATGAGGTGTTAAAAAACTCAAAAAAGAGTTTTTTAACACCTCATTCGCCGTTTGTGCATATTTTTTCCGAATTTTTTATTGATTCAAAATTTTTTTAACGTGTTCGGTTATTGCGTCGAAGGATTCGTCGCTTATATCGTGTTCGATCTTGCATGCATCTTCTGAGGCGATCTCCGGAGCGACTCCGATACGTATGAGAAAATCCGTCAGAAACGTGTGGCGTTCGAAAATTTTCCTTGCAAGCGTTTCACCGCTCTCGGTCAGAAGAATAGTTCCGTTGTCGGCAACGGTGATGTATCCGCCGTTTTTCAGAAGTCCCATGGCATGGCTGACGGATGGTTTGCTGTAACCCATGTATTCGCTTATGTCAACGGCGCGGACGCCGTTTTTCTGCTGTGAAAGAATGAGGATCGTTTCCAGATACATTTCACCGGATTCCTGCAAATGCATATCAAGACCTCCTTTTTCATTTCGGTACGCTGTATGGAAATATTATCTACGGGGGAACCTCAGAAAAGCGGCTTCCCCCGTAAGAATATGCAAGTTATTTTCCCTCAGGCGGGTAAAATATCGATGGTCAGAATAATGACGGAAACAGATGCGATATAGGTAAGGTAGAGGAAAAGAAGTGCTGCTGCAAATACTGCCGCCATAGCGAGGACGAAGGGGAAGAAAACGCTGTCGTCGCTGATTCCGGCGAAAGTTTTTACTCCGTGATAGAGAAGCATGAAACTGATCATTGCGGCAGTTCCCACGGAGATAATTGCCAGCGGTGTCCAGAATCCGAGAAGAAGGTTAAGTATGAAGGCGCATGTCATGGGGATTGATGCAACGCCTACCATATTAAGTACCGGAATAAAATCCGTTTTCTTGCGGATCACGAAATTCAGCAGTCCCCATACAGCTCCGACCAAAGCGGCATAAGTAAAGATACCGCTCAGCAGGCTCATACCGAAAACGCCTAAGAAATTAAATTTCAGAGAAGTCATTTCAGCGAGAGCATCATACTGTCTGAGGTTAATGGGCAGAGCAAGAGCGAAGAACAGGATGCAGGCTGCGGCAAAAAGCGTGCCTTCAAGCGAGCGGCTTTTGGTCGATGCGGAAACGATACGGAAAGTGTATCTTGAAAAGAATCCGCGCAGTATCTTTAAGGAATTTGTGAACATGGGATTTATCAGTTTCCGTGGAGCGGACGGAGTCTCGAATCCCGCGGAGGGATCATCCTTACGTACGCTTATTTCCGATGAATGATCTTCGTTTACGCTGTGTACGCCGTGTTCGTTTTCCTCGTCAATGTTCATGTCGGCAGATGCGGGAATTGTATCATCTTCGGGAATATCCGAAAGTTCCGCGGCAAATATCTCGCCGGTATTTTCAACGGTATCCACGGCAGAGTCTTCATTTTTCAGTTCTTCAAGCGAAATGATTTCATCCGCAGCATCCTCACGAGCGATAATGATGCCGCATTTGTCACAGAAACGGGCATCGTCCGATAATTCTTTTCCGCAAACGGGACAAAGCATAATAGAATCTCCTTTTGTCTGAAAAATATCTTTGCACTCAGACGCATATTCTCAATTAATTAAATAACAGTATATCTTATATCTATCGATTTGTCAAGAATAATGTCGAAAAATGCACTTGACCAAAAATTCCCGAATTCGTCAGGGATCAAAAACGAGTTCCACGGGGCAGTGATCCGAACCGAATATTTCCGTATGGATACCGGCATCGACCACATTTTTAACAATACGGTCAGAGACAAGAAAATAATCAATACGCCATCCTGCGTTATTCTGACGTGCATGGAATCGGTATGACCACCATGAATATACATTTTCAAGGTCGGGATTCAGGTGACGGAAAGTGTCGGTGAATCCTGATGAAAGCAGTTCTGAAAATTTTCCTCTTTCCTCGTCTGTAAATCCGGCGTTATGGTGGTTTGTCGTGGGATTTTTCAGGTCTATCGCTTCGTGAGCGACGTTCATATCTCCGGTAACGATCACGGGTTTGGTTTCGTTGAGGTGAACGAGGTAGGCGCGGAAATCGTCTTCCCACCGCATACGGTATTCAAGACGCACGAGTCCGTCGCGGGAATTGGGCACGTAAACGCATACGAAATAAAAATTATCATACTCCGCTGTTATGACGCGCCCTTCGTGGTCATGTTCGTCAATACCGATACCGTACGTTACCGAAATCGGTTTTTTTCGGGAAAAAACGGCAGTTCCCGAATAGCCTTTTTTCTCGGCATAATTCCAGTATTGATAATATCCGGGAAGATCGAGTTCAAGCTGTCCTTCGGAGAGTTTTGTCTCTTGCAGACAGAAAATATCGGCGTCAAGGGATGAGAAAGCGTCTGAAAATCCGTTTTTCAGGCAGGCTCTTATTCCGTTGACGTTCCACGAAATGAGTTTCATAGTAAAAATGCCTTTCTTAGAATGTGTTTATCTTCATCTTCATCTTCATCTTCTTCCGGCTCCGCCGCCGCGAGATGATCCTCCGCCGCCGCGGAATCCGCCGCCGAAATGTCCGCCGCCGGAATGCCCTCCGCTTGAATGTCCTCCGCCGGAATGCCATCCGCTCGAATGCCCTCCGGAATGACTGCCGCCGGAGGAAAAGCCTCCGGAGTGTCCGCCCGTGTGCATTCCCGAAGAGACACCGCCGATAAAGCCTCCGAGACAGCCGCCGCAGCCTCCGCATCCGCTTGACGAATTGCCGAAAATTGCGTAAAGCACCCATATTATGATTATTATCACTATTATGACTATGGCGGCGCGTACGGAAAAGAGTACGACCGAGACCACGGATGTCACAATAAAGGAAAATGCTCTTTGTATAAAGTTTTGAGATGCCGGATAGTTGTCATCACCGCCGACGGCATTGCTGGTATCGGTATCAAAGGGCAAGTCGCTGTTTCCATCTGATACTGTGATGCCGTACATACTTTCAAAATGCCGTATGAGACTGTCAAAAGTATGGCGGACGCCGGTATCGTAGTCTTTTTTTGCAAAGGACGGTTCAAGTTCATCGTCAAGAATGATCTTCATCATTCCCGACGACAGTGTATCTTCAATGCCTCTGCCCTGAAGCATATAGTAGTCGTCATCATCAATGGTAAGCAGGAGAAGGACTCCGTTGTTTTTTTCCTTATCCCCGATCTGCCATTCGTTGAAAAGATCGAGCGCGAAATCTCCTATGTCGTTGTATCCGACGGTATCAAGGCACACTACGACGACCTGCGCGCCGCATTGCCTTTCAAGTGAGGTGTTCTTCGCGTTGATGTAGTCCACGGTTTTTCCCGACAGGACACCGGCAGAGTCGTAAACATAGCCTGCCGCGTCCCCGGCGTCGGGCATAGAATGCCCGACAGAGCAGGAGACCGACGAAAACACGGTAATGAGGCACACGCAGGTCAGTATTACTCTGAAAAGACCTTTGGTGTGTTTATTCATTTATTAAAAAATCAATTAAATACCGCAGCGTCGGGCTTCCCGCCGACGATAATGGATGCGGGGAAGGAACTGACAGCGGAATTATATTTTTGAGCGGCTTTATTATAGTCGCTGTTGTTGACAAGTCGCTTGAAGGTGGCGTCAATGTCGTAAAAATTGAGTTTTGCCGTAGTCATTTCGGCATCACTCACGCCATCTGCAGCGGCAAGGCGACGGTAGGCGGTATTGGCGGCAGTGACAAGATCATTTACTGCGTTTTCCTGACCGAAAGGAGAGGAGATAACGTCGGAAAGATTGCGCAAGGCGTCGGAAAAGCCTTTGTCCGCGCAGCCGTGAGCATCCGCAACGGCAAAAAGATCCGCAGCGTATGAGCGGAGTTTTCCGAGATCGGAACTGACCGAAACATACTTTGAGGTGCTGTCGGAATAAAGCTTGCCGACTTTTTTTTCAAGTCCGTTAACTGAGCGCAGTGTGCCCAGAAACACGGACAAAACAATGATCACGGCAAGGGCGCAGAATGCTGCGCCCCTGTTGTGTTTAAAAAATTCCTTCATTATAATTATATAACAGCGTCAGAGAAAAACCTTGATGATCCGCTGACGACTCACGGATCACTCGCGTGCCTGAATGAGTTTGGTTTTCAGTTCGGTCTCGATACGGGAGAGTTCGGCTTCGGCTGCAAGACGCTTCTCGTGACCTTCGGAACGGATCGTCTGAACTTCGTCGAGGGTAGCGATAAGTTCCCGGTTGGTGGTGGTAAGTGTCTCGATATCTATAATTCCACGTTCGCTTTCCTGAGCAATAGCGACAGTGGTCTGGTGGAGTTTCTCCGCGTTCTTTTTCAGCAGTTCGTTGGTCATATCTGTGACGGCATGTGCTGCTTTAAGTGCTTCATCGGAGTGAGCAACGCCGAGGGCGATCACCATCTGGCTCTTCCAGAGAGGAATGGTGTTGACTATGGTGGACTGGATCTTTTCGCTCATGAGGGAGTCGTTGTTCTGAACGAGTCTGATCTGAGGAGCCATCTGGATGGACACCATACGGGAGAGTTCGAGGTCGTAAATCTTCTTTTCAAAACGGTCGCAGAGGGATGAAAAGTCATTTGCCGCCTGAGCGTCTTCGGGAAGGCCGGTCTCTTTTGCCTTGGAACGGAGCTGTTCGAGAGTTGTTGCACGCTCGGATTCAAGTTTATCCTTGCCGGCGATAATATACATTGACAGTTCCTTGAAATAGGTGAGGTTTGTGGTATAGAGCTGGTCGAGAACGGCGATATCTTTGAGCAGGGTTACCTGATGACCGTCAAGAACATTCACGATACTGTCAACGCTGGTTTCGACTTTGTCGTATTTTGCTTTGAGCTTTGCAAGTTTGGTTTTGGTTTTGCGGAAAATGGAAAAGCCCTTTTTTGTACCGTTGATGTCGGAGTTGAAGCTTTTGAGTTCTCCGATAAGATTGGCAACCATATCTCCCACTTCGCCAAGATCCTGAGTGCGCACGGAGTTCAAGGCGTCATCGGAAAAATCAGCGATTTTCTGCTGAGTACCGGCACCGTATTGAAGTATCATCGCGGAGTTGGAAATGTCGATTTTGGACGAGAACTCGGCAACGGTGTTTTTTTCTGCTTCGGTGAGATTTGATTCGGTGAGTTTGCGGAGTTCAAGGAGCTTTTCATCCTGCTCCTTCTTCTCAGCGACAATGGTTTCCGCTGCTGCGGCAGCCTGCGTTCCGAACGGATCAAGGGTTAGTTCGATAGATGGAGCGGTGTTTTCGGTAGACATGATTTTTCCCCCATTTTCATTTATCATTATTTTATTTCAGATTATCCCGTTCCATCATTGCTTCAAGAACGGTAAGGTCGGCAGATACGTCAAGGAAATCGTTTTCAAAGAGAGAATCGTATAGATGATCGTATGAAACTTTGAGTTGAGATAGCGCGGATTCAATCGAGGAAGCCGCAGCCGTTACTTTTTCAGATGAATTGTCTTGTCCTGTGATGAAAACGTATTTTTCGCAGAGATTTACGGTTGTCGGCAGGTAGTAATTGATGAATCGGCGGATCTTGCGCAGGTCTTCGGGATGCTCCGCGATATCGGCGCGTATTCTTCCTGCGGTTTCTTCGATCCCGAGTATGGTATCTGCGGTTTCGGGTTTAATATCGGATATTTTGATACGGCATGCGTCAATGGCGTCGGTGACGCGGTTTATCTCCGCGACTGTGGCATCAACGTCTGCGTTGCCGGAAGTGAAGGGAACTTCGACTCTGACGGTTTCCTTCGGAAGCATTTTTGCGGTGATGACAGCAGCGGATGCGGAAATTAGTGCCGTAAGAATCAGTACCGGGAGTTTATAGAAAGGCAGAATCAAGGCAGCGACTATCCAGACAACGGTTGCTGCCCAGATGGGAATAGCGGATTTTACCGGTTTTTCAATAAATCTTCTTCCGAAAGCAGGGGTTTCGGAGGCTGTTTTTTTGTTATTTTCCATAAGATATGATGCCTTTCGGAAAGATCGTGTTTGAGTTTTCACTTATCCATAATGTATTATATCATTTGTTTTTCTTTTTGTCAATATAAAACCCGCCGGCGGAAAACGCCGGCAGGTGGAAAAGCAATTATCCGGGACTGATGCGCAGTTATTTCAGCGAAACATCACAGACGGGCGGGAAGCGGTATCGGGAGTGCTGTCGTCATCACTTTCGGAAGGATCGTCACCGGACGGTGCACAGACAGCGGCGCAAAGGCATACTGTAAGAATAGCAATAAGGAGAAACGGGCTGTCGCATTAAGACAGCCCGTCAAAAACGGCGGTCAGGAGCCGCCGT
>JAKSOD010000022.1 GCA_024405755.1 Clostridia bacterium | reverse complement strand
AACGCAAACAAATACACATGGGTATGGAAGAAGTCCTGCCTGAAAAGCAGAGATATATTGATTCTCGTAGTGATGCCGAAGCTCGCTGCATAAACTGCGGCTATGAGTGGTCATACAGAGCAGACCATTTGTTGGAAAGGCCATACTGTCCCAAATGTCGAAAGAAGTAAAACACATCGTAGAGGTGATTAATTGTGGAAGGACAACACGAGGAGAAAAAGTCTTTGGATTTTTTAAAAAAACTTGAGGAATATTCATTTGACAGTAAGATGACTATTGCTCAGCGTTTTTCAAGCCGTATCATGGGGCAAGCAGGAATAACGCCGGAGTCATGCTCAAAGTATAATAGTATAATAGCGCCGTCCGAAATTGAAATATTTACCCTTTACTCTATTGTGTTTGATTCTGCAAGGGCCAAAAGATGCATTACTGAAAGCGAATTTTGCGGCTTTATTACTGGCATCAGAAATTATTGGCCCTCTATGCTGAATATGGAAGGAGAACAAACAAAGCTTGGTAGTGACCTTTTTATGCTTTTGGCTTTACAACAGTTTTCGGTCGAGGGCGCGTTCTTAATCAAATTGTTTCGCTATAATTATTTTTTCCATTTTTGTAATGAACGCGTTGACGTACAAACCAAATTCATACATCATTTTGGTTGCGATTATGATGAATATGCAGCCGTAGCCTATATTCTGTATCATCTTCCTTGCGGAGAAATGTCAGAATTTCATCAGCGCGTTTTCTACTGCAGTTGAACTCAAGAATGTTCGTCACATGATTGGGCATCTCTTGTCCTCCTTCCTCAAATAGTGCCGGAGTCCAGGCCTCCGGCATGTATCCCGGCAGGATCTCGCTCCTGTCGGGGAAATAGGCACGATTAGCTCGTGAGGGCTTCCCGGCGGTACTGTAATTGAACACAGTGCAGTCCCGGATGTATCCGCAGTATTTGTCTCAGCCCCCTGCGGGTCGATAATTGTTTTCAGTTATCTATAGGGAAGTCATCAGGCGGCAGTCTGCTTTCTGCCTCATAGGAATCTCACCTCTGCCGGGTTCTCCGCCAGCTCCGTAGAGAAGTATCATTGGCCCCAGACCTGTCATCGCCATACCGGGAGCAACCCGATATTTACGGCACTGGATTCTCGCTACCTTTATAAAAAGGTCAAGGCGTACATGCCGTGCGGCTCATCAGTCTGGTTAACGTACCTGATGACCTGTGTATTCAATTTTCAAGGAGCACCGAAGCGGTACTCCTTGCCGGGAGGAGCGCCCCTTCACTATACTTGGACAAAGGGGTGCCAAAATGTGGCGTTTTTTCAGAAAAAAGTTTGAAAAATTTTTTGAGCATAAAAAAAGGCTGCTGCGTACTATTCATACGTGCAACCAAAATGAATAAAAGCCAGCTTATTCACGAAGAAATAAACTGGCTTTATGGTATGATATTTTCTGTTTTTTCGGCGAAAAATGGCTTGCCATTGTACACCATTCAAAATCGCCTATATGCAACCGCCGGAGCGGCTCTGGTTGCAAATTGGTTGCACAAAAACGGAAATTTTATTCTAATTTTTGTGCACTGGCTTATTGCTCAGCCTCAAATATGCCAAAAACCTTTGTTTTACGGGGTTTTTCGGCGTTTTTTGAAACTTTTCAAAATTATTCTTTGCAACCGTTTTGCAACACTTTACAAATGGACCTTATTCCCACTCGATAGTGGCGGCGGGTTTCGGACTTAAATCGTATAGAACACGGTTTACGCCTTTGACTTCCGCTAATATTCTCTTGGTCACTCTGTCAAGAAAGGCAAATTCCAATGGCTCAACTGTTGCACTCATTGCATCTACCGTATTCACCGCGCGGATCACTACTGCCCATTCGTCTACTCTCTTACTGTTTCTTACCCCCACGCTTTTTATGTCGGGTATCAGGGTGAAGTACTGCCATACCTTACGGTCGAGGCCTTCGCGTGCAAATTCTTCACGGAGTATCGCGTCTGATTCGCGGACGGCTTCCAGTCTGTCGCGGGTTATGGCACCTATGCAGCGTACTCCCAGTCCCGGGCCCGGAAAAGGCTGACGGAATACCATATTATCCGGCAGACCAAGTTCTTTGCCTACCATGCGTACTTCATCTTTGAACAACAGTTTTACCGGCTCCACCAGAGCGAATCTGTCTTTCAGGTCATCCGGCAGGCCGCCGACATTGTGATGCGCTTTTACGCCGTTGCTTTCGAGGATGTCGGGGTATATCGTGCCTTGGGCAAGAAAGTTTACGCCGTTCAGTTTACGCGCTTCTTCTGCGAAAACGTTGATGAATTCGGCACCGATGACCTTCCGTTTCGTTTCCGGATCGGCAACTCCGGCAAGTTTATTGAGAAATCTGTCCGTAGCGTCTACGTAAATCAGTTCCGCACCAAGTTCTTTCCCGAAAACATTAATGACCTGTTCGGGTTCACCCTTACGAAGAAGTCCGTGGTTTACATGAACGCACACGAGCCGTTTGCCGATTGCTTTGATGAGGAGAGCGGCAACGACGGAAGAGTCCACACCGCCGGATAGGGCGAGAAGAACTCGTCCGTCACCGACCTGATCGCGGACGGCTTTTACCTGTGCGTCGATAAAGGCTTTAGCAAGTTCGGGGGTAGTAATGCGTTCCATATCGGCGGGACGCACATTTGCATTGAAATCCATTGTTTTTTCCTCCACTGAATGAAGATATATAGATAAATTTTGAATTCGGTTTTTGGGGGGCGGAATTTATTCTTCTGCCCGGTTTCTGTTGATATAGCGTGCTACATAAACTCCGCTTGCGGATGCCTGGGAGAGGGAATGTGTTGTTCCTCCGCAGTCACCGATCACGAAGAGTCCGCGGTGCATGGTCTCAAGGTTTTCGTCCGTTTCGACTTCCATATTATAGAACTTGACTTCCACGCCGTAGAGAAGTGTATCATCGTTGGCGGTTCCTGGAGCGATTTTGTCGAGAGCGTAGATCATTTCAATGATGCCGTCGAGTATACGTTTTGGAATTACGAGACTCAGGTCTCCCGGAGTGGCGGAGAGTGTGGGGATCACGAAGCTTTCCTCAATTCGTCGGGAGTTGGATCGCTGTCCGCGGATAAGGTCACCGAAGCGCTGCACCATAACTCCGCCGCCGAGCATATTTGAAAGTCTGGCGATACTTTCTCCGTATCCGTTGCTGTCGCGGAAAGGTTCGGAGAAGTGTTTTGCCACAAGAAGTGCGAAGTTGGTGTTATCTGTGCGTCTTGCGGGATCTTCGTAACTGTGACCGTTAACCGTAACGATTCCGTTGGTATTCTCATTGACCACGGCTCCGCGGGGATTCATACAGAAAGTGCGTACGAGATCCTGAAATTTCTCAGTACGATAGACGATCTTGCTTTCATATAGTTCGTCTGTGAGAGGTGCAAAGACTTCGTAGGGAAGTTCGACGCGAACTCCTATATCCACACGGTTGGAGCAGGTTGGAATATTGAGGTCGGCGCAGACCTTTTCCATCCATTTGCTTCCCGAGCGTCCGGCAGATATCACGCAGTATTCTGCGGTATACTCACCTGCGGACGATCCGTTTTCAACTGTTACGCGGTATCCGCCGTCGATTTTTTCAACGGTGGAGACCGGAGCGTGGAAGTGGAAATCCACTGTCTCTTTCAGTTCATTATAAATATTTTCAAGTACTATATAATTGATATCAGTTCCGAGGTGTCGGACGGAGGCATCGAGGAGGTGCAGTCCGTTCTGGAGGCAGAGCGTTTTGATCTTCGAGTTGCCGGTGGTGTAAAGGCGTGTGCCCTCTCCTCCGTGTTCGAGGTTGATCTTGTCAACATATTGCATCAGTTCGAGAGACTGTTCTTTGCCTATATGCTCATGCAGAGTTCCGCCGAACTCGGTGGTTATGTTATATTTTCCGTCGGAAAACGCTCCGGCTCCGCCGAAACCGTTCATTATGGCGCAGGATCTACATCCGACGCAGGATTTGATCTTTTTGCCGTCTATGGGACAATGACGTTCGGAAAGTGCTCCTCCGGTCTCGAAAACGGCGATTTTGAAGTTCTTGTTTTTTTGTGTCAACTCGTATGCGGTAAATATTCCGCCGGGCCCGGCACCGATAATGATTATGTCGTAGTTCATTGCGATCCCTTTTCGTGAAAAGATATATGAGGAAGGTCTTTGTCTGCAAAATATTTCATGCAGCCGGTAAGGTAAAAGGAACGTACCGGATTATCAATGTGCCGGCACATACAAAATTACATAATACAGTATAGCACATTGTTGATTTAAAATCAATCATTTTTTTAAATTAGGTTGACGGTTGGCAAATAAAGTTATATAATATTCGCATATACTAATTGAATCGGGAGGACATTAAACTATGTTTTCAACAAAAAGATCGGCGTTGTGCTTCATATTGGCACTTCTGTTGTTCGCTTCATGTCTTGCACCCTGTGCGTATGCCGAGGGAGAAATGGATACGACGGTCACATATTCAAGTCCGGCTATCTGCACGGACATCGGCAAGAAGGTGACTTTTGATGAGTATTCCGTCCAGTTCACCTACGGCGGGGACGCTGAATCGGGAGATAAGATAAAATGGACTCTTGACGGAAAGGAAGTTGACTCATTCACTCCTGACAAGGCAGGAGTTACCGCCCTTACCGCCGTTTGCAACGGAGTGAAAAAGAATATATACGTTGTGGCGAAGGACCCGAAAGATACCGAATATGTTCTTTATTTCAACGATTTTTCATCAGATCCGAAAGATGATCTTCGCATTATCCAGCAGACGACCGGAACAAAGGTCAGCCATGATGCCTCGAACGGTACTTTGGTTCTTGATGCTTCCAACGACGGAGGCGGATATGTCAGGGTTCTGTTTCCAAAATACCTTGATGACTTCGGAGATCTGGTGTATCATGCTGCCGTAAAGATTTCCAATCCCAAGGGATCGAATACACGGTATTCCGGTCTGATGTACCGTGTTCAGAATAACGATTATCCTTATATGCAGGTTACATTGAGATACGACAGCACCGCGTCAAACGGTGTTGAGATCGCACGCCGAACGGAGGCGGACGCATGGAGCGTTATGCAGAAAGGCCCTGCCGAACAGACGAAGGACCAGATGACAGATTTGTGTGCTGACGTGGCGGGCAATGTTACTGAATTCAGCGTGAACGGTAAGGTTGTGCTGACCGAAAAAGCAACTCTGTATTCGGATGGTGCCGTAGGTCTTCAAGTCCGAGGAGCGAAAATGACTGTTGACAGTGTTAAGATCACGGTAAACTCCGCTTCATCCATGGACGGTGAGAAGATTGCGGGTGGATTTGTGAAAGTCCGTGATGTGGAATCCAATGTTTCAATGGCTCCCGTTATCGTCAGCGAGATATCAGAAAAAGAGCAGTTGGACAAGATCCATGAGAATTCTCCTGCCGTTGCGATCTTTACATACGCAGCCACGGAAGCGGGAAATCAGGTCGTTCTCGGATTTGATTCCAACGGGATCGTGGGGGACACTATTGACAATGTACTGAAAGTTCTTGACGGAAAGATCATTCCTGCTTTCAGGGTTGCGAGCGAGGCTGCCGCGGATGCCCTTGCGGAATATGCGAAAAAAAACGATCTGCGTGATATGTATGTTCTTTCCGATGATGCCTCTCTCGTTACAAGAGCGTGGAAGGCGTGGAACTATCTGCGTGGGATTGTTGATTACTCTTCCTATTCCGGGACTGATTTTGAAGTCGTGCGCAATTCCGTTGTTGCAGCCGGAGCCCGCGTGGTGATCGTTCCGGCTTCCTCAATGACTAAAGAAAACGTGGCGTATCTGCAGGACAAATATCTTTGCGCGTGGGCAGCGGTCGGAGAGACCGAGGCAGAAAACGTAGCGGCGATCAACTGCGGAGTGCTGGGACTCATTACCGGGAACAGAGCCGTTACCGAGATGTGCCTGACGAAATTCTATCCGAAGGATACACTGATTCAGACACCGAACATAATCGGACACCGCGGAGTACCTTCTCTTGCTCAGGAAAACTCCATGGACAGTGCGAAGAAGGCGTTTGAAGCGGGCGCGACCATGGTCGAAAACGATATTTACGTTGCCGCCGACGGAGTTCTTGTTGTAATGCACGACGATACTATTGACCGGACAACAGACGGAACCGGAAAAGTGACTTCTTTCACCAGCAAACAACTTGAACAGTATAAGATTGATGTAAACGCCGATGTCCCCGCGGAACCCATCCCGACGCTTGAAGACTACTTTAAGGAATTCAAAGGCAACGGCAAGACGATCGTGATCGAAATGAAATCCAACAATACCAGCGTGGCAATGCCTCTGTCAAAACTGATAGCCCAATATGACATACTTGATCAGGTCATGGTGATTTCTTTCTATCCCGAAGTGATAAAGGCACTGCGCAAACTTATTCCCGGCATATCCGCCGCATATCTCAATCAGAGCATTGCTCCGAGCGAGGATATTTCTCTGTTCGTGACTCAGCAGGTTCTTGAAACCATTCAGCAATACAATACGGGATACAGTCCGAATTACTCCGACGGAGCACTCGGAAAGAAAATGATAACAGATCTTCTCCGCCGCGGAGTCACCACATGGCCTTATACCATAAATAAACAAGACGATTTTGACAAATACTTTGTAATGGGTATCCGCTCGATGACAACGAATTACAGTCAGTGGGCGTCGAATTACTTCTGCGGACTTACCGCAGAGGCCGATAGTGACGGGAAGTACACCGTAACCGCAGAAAAATACATTGGCAAGACCGTTGATGTGACTTCGAAGGCAAACCTTGTGGTAGTTGATGACGGCGGAACCGGAATCGGATTTGACGCTTCCACCGGAAAGTTTACTTTTGCCTCCGGATCAAACGGCACCGCAAAAGTATTCTTCACTTATTCCGCCTATACCTCAAGTGCCACACGGTACACACTTGTTACCAAACTGCTGACCGTAAATTGCGTATCGGATGATTCCGGTGATACCGGTGATGAAACAACTGCAAATTCAGGTAACAGAGGCTGCAGAAGTCTTTCCGCCGTTTGTGTGCTTCCTGCCGTCATCTGTGCTGCCGCTGCCGTCGGACGGCGGCGCAGAGAGTCTGACGCAGAAAACTGACTTTCACGGAATGATCAACGGGAAAAACAAATTCAAAAAAGCAAAGAGAAAGCAAGATGTATAAATTCAACGTGGAAAAAGCCACCGCCGCATGCGTCGCGTGGGTGAGAAACTGGTTTGAAGAAAACGGCAGAGGATGCAATGCCGTGATCGGAATATCAGGTGGAAAAGATTCTTCAGTTGCCGCCGCAGTGTGCGTGAAGGCACTCGGAAAAGACCGCGTCATAGGAGTTCTGATGCCGCAGGGAGAGCAGGCAGATATCGGATTTTCTCATCTGCTTGTGGATCATCTCGGAATCAGAAGTATCACCGTGAATGTCGGTCCCGCCGTTGCCGCCATTACGGAGTGCGTAACCGAGGCAATGGGAGAGAACGGTTTCACTGCTCAGTCACGTCAGAATCTTCCTCCGAGGATCCGTATGGCGACTCTTTATGCGGTTTCTCAGTCGAATAACGGCAGAGTCGTGAATACCTGCAATCTTTCTGAGGATTGGGTGGGATATTCCACACGTTACGGAGATTCCGTAGGTGATCTTTCACCGCTTTCCCATTTTACCGTAGCGGAGGTCAAGGCTATCGGACGTTATCTCGGTCTGCCCGTGGAACTTGTCGAAAAGCCTCCGATCGACGGACTGTGCGGAAAAACAGACGAGGACAATCTCGGATTCACCTATGCACTTCTTGATGCCTATATAAGAGAGGGAATTGAGCCTGATCCGGAAACCAAGGAAAGGATAGACAGACTCCACAGAATAAATCTTTTCAAACTCAGATATATGGACTGTTTTGAGTATGATCCGGAAACCGAGTACTGAGGAGAAGAAAAAATGACCGAATATTATGAAAATACCGGAGAAGTTGATAAAAATATGATTGCCGTCCCGGGAAATGCCGACGAAAAAGGTTATTGCTGGTTTGACGTGACGGAAGCACCGTTTGCTCTTTACGGGTTTTATAAAGGTGATCCCGATACTCCTTTTTGCCGCCTGCCGAAAGAGGTGGCTGAGGCGACCAACTCCGGAGTGGCAAAAAACCGGCTTCACACTGCCGGAGGAAGAGCAAGATTCTTCACGGATTCGGCAAGAATCGCGATCCGGATGAAAATGCCTTACCTTACAAACTACGCGCATATGGCAATGACAGGATCCGCCTCATTTGACCTATATGAAGATGACGACCACACAGAATACGGTCCGACCGGAGCGGGGAGCCGCTTTCTCGGTGCTTTTCAGCCCGATGTTAAAGCAACGGACGGATTCTTTTCCGAACTTTCGCTCAGAAAAGCAAAAAAACGGTTTCTGACGCTAAATTTCCCTCTGTATACTCCCGTGATAAAACTGGAGATCGGTATTGATGCCGGAGCCGTTATCGGAGAGGGCAAAGAATATTCTCCGTTTCTTCCCGTTGTGTTTTACGGGTCTTCGATCACGCAAGGTGCCTGCGCTTCCCGTCCGGGACTCTGCTATGAGTCACAGATATCACGCAGACTTGACATTGATTATCTTAATCTCGGATTTTCCGGCAGCGCGAAGGGAGAACTCACCATTGCCGAATATATGGCGGGACTTCCGATGTCTGCATTTGTCTGTGATTACGATCACAATGCCGAAAGCGCGGAATATCTGCGTGAAACCCATCTGCGTTTGTATCGGAAGATCCGGGAAAAGCATCCGGAAATCCCGTATATCATGCTCTCACGTCCCGACGTTGACGCAAAATCAGATTACGAGGACACTCTTCTGCGCCGCGCTGTGGTAGAAGATACCTACCGGTATGCCCGTGATAACGGCGACGATAACGCATGGTACATAGACGGAGAGGGAATATTCCGCGGAGTTGACGAGGATTCATGCACAGTTGACGGGATCCATCCCAATGATCTCGGATTTCTCAAAATGGCGGACAGCATAGGACGTATCCTCCGCCGTGCAATGAGAAAGGGACTGAAAACGGAGGAAAAATGAGAAATGGAAGAGATCAAAAGAAACGAATATGTCGAAGTCGATAAAAATATGCTGATCGAGACAACGTTTCCCGATGCTGCCGACGCAAAGTTTTACAGCGTAAGAGAAAAGCCTTTTGAACTTTATAATTTCTACGAGCCTGAAAAGCAGAATCTGTTCCGCCGTCTTCCGCCGGAAATTGCCGACGCGACGAGCGAGAAAGTGGCTAAGCTCGCCAAGGAGACAGCAGGCGGAAGAGTGAGATTCTGTACAGATTCCCAATATGTTCTTCTGCGTACGGTTGAGCCTACGGTGGGACGCAATTCACACATGACACTTGCAATGTCTGCCGGTTTTGACCTTTACGAGGATACAGACGCGGATTCAAGATACGTCAAAATGTTTATGCCGCCATATAAAATGGAAGGCGGGTATGAGCAGATAATCCGATTTCCCGAACGCCGCCTGCGTTACCTGACAATAAATTTCCCGATACACTCCGTGGTAAGTGAAGTATATATCGGACTGCAGGAAGATGCCGTCCTCGGTGCGGGCAAAAAATACCGCGGAGACAAACCCGTGGTGGTTTACGGCTCATCGATAGTACACGGCACTGCCGCTACCAGACCGGGACTCATATACACGAATATTCTTTCGCGTTTCCTTGATATGAACGTGATAAACCTCGGATTCTCCGGAAATGCCAAAGCTGAGCCGGCGATAATGGAGTATATCGCGGGACTTGATATGAGTGTTTTCGTATATGACTACGACCACAATGCGCCGAACGCGGATTTCCTGCGCCAGACACACAAGAGAGGATTTGATATCGTGCGCAGGGCGCAGCCGGATCTGCCGATCATACTAATTACACGTCCCAATGCAGTCACCAACTACACCACTCAGGTGCGGGAAAGAAAAGATATAATTATTGACACTTTCCGTGCTGCCCGTGAGGCAGGGGATAAGAATGTTTATTACATAGACGGTGAGACTTTCTTTCTCGGGAAGTTTGAAAATGAATGTACAATGGACGGTATTCACCCGAACGATCTCGGATTTACTCTGATGGCTGACGGAATAGAGTCTGTGATCCGCCGTGCTTTGCGCAATAAGGAGAAAAATGACTGAAACGCGACAAATGACAACGGATGAGAAAGTCCCCGATGTGAATGCCGACGCTGCCGATCCAACGGTGCAGGCACTTGCTTATCTCGGTGACGCGGTGCTGGAAGTGATCGTGCGTGAACGGCTTGTAAGACGAGGACTCTGCAATTCAGCGCGTCTCAACGAGGCGGCACTTGCATACGTCAAAGCAACTGCTCAGTCTGAGGCAGTGGAGAGGATCATTCCTCTGCTGACGGAAAGGGAGAACAATGTTTACCGCAGAGGACGCAACGCCGGACACGGAAAGAATGTTCCCAAAAGCGCGACCATGGCAGAGTACAGACGCGCTACGGGTTTGGAGACCCTGTTCGGTCAGCTTCGGCTCGACGGCGAAAGTGAGCGGATGAAGGTGCTTTTCGACGCCGCCTATCCCGACCTTGCAATGAAATAAGATAATTAATGAAGGAAAAAGGAGAAATCAAAATGAAAAAGAAACCCGTAATTGAGATATCAGTCAAGAATTTCGGTACCATGAAAGCAGAACTTTACCCCGAAATGGCACCCAATACAGTAAAGAACTTTGTCTCTCTTGCCGAGAAGAATTTCTTTGACGGACTTATCTTCCACCGCGTGATCAAAGGCTTTATGATCCAGGGCGGGGGATATGACGAAAAATTCGATTCCCGTGAAACTCCCGCGATCAAGGGAGAATTTGCCGCAAACGGTTTTGTTCAGAACACTCTGAAACATGAACGCGGCGTTCTTTCAATGGCACGAACTTCCGATCCCGATTCGGCATCTTCTCAGTTTTTCGTGATGCACAAAGATGCGCCGCATCTTGATGCTCAGTATGCCGGATTCGGAAAACTTATAGACGGATACGATGTTCTTGACAAGATCGCAGCCGTGAAGACCGGTAACTACGGATATTTTGGTGATGTTCCGCGCGAGACCGTTATGATCGAAAGCATTCGTGTACTTCCGGAAGAGGAATAAGCGAAAACGCGAAAAAGCGGTTGAGAAACGGAAATTCCGTTAATGATTTAAAAAAGTCGGGGTGTTAAAAAACTCGTTCCCAAGTTTTTTAACACCCCCTCAAAAAAGGCGGACATGAGACGCCTTCTTTGAGCAAAATCCTGCTTGGCGAATTGTTTTGCCAAGCAGGATTTGCGGGGCATGATCACGTAGGTGAGACTCCCCCGTGCAGGCAGTGACGGAATCACTTGCCTTGCTTGAATTTTTCAATTTCCTCATCATTAATCCAGCCGAGAAGTTTGGCGGTACCCGAGAAAACAAAGATCATTTGTTCCTTGCCATAGGCAAGATACTCCATACCGTTTTTTTCGATATGGTAGTACATACGGAATCTTTTTTCTCCCGCCATTTCCTTGTGGGCACTGATGAGGCCGCGTGACTGCATACGATAGAGAGGTCCGTAGAGGGAGCCCTCTTTCATAAGGTACGCTCCGTTGGTGCGTTCGGAAAGTTCCTGCCTGATCTCATATCCGTACATATCGTGTTCGCACAGCAAATGGAGGATCAGAAGTTCAACGATACCGCTTCGCACATTTTCCTCGATGTCATCTTTCCAACCCATATGAAACCTCACACATTTTTTGTTCTCACTTGGATCTATTAATATAATATATCAAAGAAAAACACAAATCAATACTATTTTTGAATTAAGTATGCCCGCGGTGTTTTTAAAAAATGGAAATTCTCTCATAAATAACAGCGTAAATATGCAAAAATGCAAAAAATGATTCTCGAAAAATGAATCCTGCAATGGCTGAATAGATCTGCGGACATAAAAACCGTCATTTACTGTTTTTTTATAAAAAACAGTAAATCTTTATTTCCGAAAGGCAGCATAAACAGTATTTTTGGCATCAGCGGCTGAAAAATGCAATTCTGAAAGCCGCAGTGTGCGATTTACGCCAAATCGGATGTGATACCGGAAAAAAATCTTTATACCGTGAAATAATCGGGAATTCGATAATTTTTTTAAAAACATATAAAAAAACGGTGGATAATTAACATTATTTGTAATATCATACAAATAAATCAAAAAATGTTTAAAAGTGTAATGGATCAAAAATGCTGTTTCTCAGATGATTTCAGAATGCAAAGCATTTTTCACGACGGAACGGCGGGAAATAAAAAGCAACAAATAGGTATAAAAAATGCCGATATACTTGCAATTTAAACCGAAATCTATTATAATATTTAATGAAAAGGTACTGCTCTTATGGCAGTGCAATAAAAAACGGAGGATACAACAATGTCCATTTTTGACAAACTTTCCGGAGGCGCATCCGCCATTAAGTCAATTTTAGGTTCTGACATAACAATAACCGTACTCAGCGACGGTAATTCCGCTGCAAAGTCACTGATTGAGAACGCCGAGATCGCAGTCAATAAACTCAATGTTCCCGTGAAAGTCGAATGTGTTACCGATTCTGCAATAATCGCGCAGTACGGTGACGTAAAACTCCCCGCTCTTGCCGTCGGAGGCAAGGTCGTTTTTCAGGGAAGCATCCCGAAGGCTGACGAGATCGAGGCTCTTATCAAGAAATTTGTAAAGTGATCAGAAAAAAGCCGGAACGCCGGTGTATCCGTCGCTCCGGTTTGAAACTGCTTTGCAGAAAGAGGAAATCAAATGAGCAGAAAATATACAGAAGAAAGAAAATATATCGGAGATATCTCCCAACTTTTTGACGTACGTCAGTACCGTATGGTCGGCGGAAAGGCGGAGGGCACGCTTGCGGTCGAAGTCTGGAACGGCGACAAACTGACAGTTACGATTCTTCCCGACAGAGGAATGGATATCTATTCCGTTCGCTTTGACGGCAAGGAAATGTCGTATCACGCTCCCGCGGGTATCGTTCATCCTTCCTATTATAACTGTGTTGGTCCGCAGTGGCTCCGCACTTTCCAGGGCGGTTTCCTTGCAACCTGCGGTCTTGAATGGATCGGATCGGCAGATCCCGAGTTTGCTCCTAAGGAAGGACTTCACGGCAGACACAATCACACTCCGGCAGACGGAGTCAATATCAATTATGAATATGACGAGGACGGAGAGCCTTCAGTTGTCATCAGCGGTACTGTCAGACACGCTCTGTTGTTCGGAGTCAGATATACCCTGCGCCGTACATTCCGTTTCCGCCGCGGAGAAAACACATTTGCTTTTACCGACGAGATCACAAACGAAGGTTTTACCGAAAAACCGCTCTATCTGCTTTACCACTTTAATCTCGGTTATCCGCTGATCTCCGAGAATGCGGAACTTCTTATTGACGCGGAAAAAGTGATTCCCGCCAACGACTACGCCGCCCCTTTCATGGATAAATGTATGGAGATCACGCCTCCGGAGCCGGATTTCAGACAGCAGAATTACTATCATTATCTTCCTGCCGATAAGGAAGGTTGGAGACATTACGGCGTGCGCAATAAGGAAATAAATACCGAGATGACAGTAAAATATGCTTCCCCGATCATGGAAAAAATCTTCCAATGGAAGAACCTTGCGGCAGGGGATTACATCATGGGACTTGAACCCACGAGTATGCTGATGGTAGGAAGAGACGGAGAAGCTGCGGGAGAATTGAAGCACGTAGGTGCAGGCGAGACTGTCACCAATCGCTTCGTATTTGAATTCAGAAATGTCTGATACTGAAAGGAAACAAAATGAACAACAATCAGAATGATTTCCGTCCCGAAGAGCCGTATGAATATAATTACGCCCCCAATCAGGCACCTCAGGGCGTGGCACCTCAGCCTGCCGCTCAGACTGAAAGTTCAGGACTTGCCGTCGGAAGCCTTGTGTGCGGTATCATAGGAATACTCTGCTGCTGCCTTCAGCTTCCTCTCGGGATTGTTTCCGTCGTTCTTGCCATAGTTGACAGAGCCAAGGCAAAAAAGTTTTCCGGAATTGCGATCGCCGGTCTGATCTGCGGCATTGTTGCCGTTGTTATAGGTATTGCCGTGCTAATGATTTATGTGAAGATCCTGACGGATGCCGATTTTATCAAACAGTATTATTACGGAACAGAAAACCCGTTGTTTTTCTGAAAGAAGAGGGTGTTTAAAAAGTCTTTAACTTTTTAAACACCCGACGGTTTTTTTCGGCGGCAAAACGAGGCCGCCGTTTTTGATGTGCTGTCTTAATGCGACAGTCCGTTTTAAAAACAGTAACTCCCCAAATGGTATAACCGCATAAGGATGTTTTTGCGATAAGAAAACCCGCCGAAAAGGAAATTTATGCTCCTCTTCGGCGGGTAATTCTATTATTTGGCAAATGCGGATTTGTCATTGGTTGTCACTGAACACAAATTGCGTGTTGATGGGAATTTTGAAATAATCATTATCCCCATTCTCAATCAGTATAAGTGTTTTCGCGTCCTTTATTTCAAACCTGAATGTTGTTGTTTGAGAAGCGGCAATAATTACTCCGTTCTTCACCTCATATGTGCCATATTCTGCATATGATATGACAGCACCAGCACCAAATTGGAATTCATTATTTTCGGTATTTATCCAAAAATACGGTGTCAACATTTCCTCATAATCGCCGACAGCATTGTAATTACCAGAAAGCAAGTCTGGAGTATCGGAATTATGGCCTACATTGGAATTACACCCAATGAACAAGAAAACGCATATAGTTAATAAACACAAAGCAATTATTCTTTTCATACTTTCCCCCAGAATTTCTGATTTGTCCGCATCTGTATCGAGCATCGGATTTCGCCGCACAAAATCCACACCACCGAAAAAACATCCTTATCACACGCCAGCAAAAAAGTGCGGTTATTTTTTGTAACTGTGCTTTTTCTTTACGGAGAATCCGAAAGTCCCGACACGGCGTCCGAGTTCAAAGTATTCCCCATGTGCAAATGCAGAAAGACCGGCACGGTCGAGTTTAAGTGCGCCTTTTTCGTCGATCAGATCGGGAGAGACGCCCACAGACACGACGTCGGCAAGAAACATATCGTGTGATCCCTGAGGAATGATGTCGTAGACCTTGCATTCAAGAGACATAGGGGATTCGGCAACCGAGGGGCAGAGGACTTTGAACGACGCCTCGGGAGTGAGATGACATTTTTCAAATTTGTCTGCTTTGCGTCCGGAATATACTCCGCATGTGTCAGCTGCGCGGACGAGAGAGACCGGGACGAGATTTATCACAAATTCACGAGTTGAGCTGATGATTTCGTGAGAAAAACGCGACGGACGCAGTGAAATGTATACTCGCGGAGGCTGAGTGCAGATGATACCGCACCACGCCACAGTAGCAACATTGGGTTTACCGTCCGGCAGAGAAGAAGAAACAAGGACTGCCGGTAAGGGCGCAAGGAGCGCGCCGCCTTTCCATTCAACTTTGGGCATTTTCGTTACCTTCCGAATTGTTTGTCGATCGCTTTGTATCGGTTTCAATGCAGAGAATCTGCTTGCGAAACAGACCTGTCTCGGAATAAGAATGAAACAGATTTCAAAAACAGATCCGTTAAGACCTTTTTGATCTTTGTTAAGGCAATACCGCACAATTCTGGCGGTGCAGATGCGCCGTCAGATTTTTCGTCAGACGATACAAAATGAGGAAGGAATAGTATCTCTATTTCAACGAAATTTTGTGAAGTATGACGGAAAAGATGCAAGCATATGCGCTGTCAAGGCGTAAGCCGTGAATTGTGCGGTGTTGCCTTAACGGTCAATGGGTAAACTTGTCCGTATTTCCGGGGCACATCTGCGCACAAGCATACGTATTTTACACCGAAAATCATAGAATGTCAAGCAAAAAACGGGATCCGGACAGGCTGCACAGGCGCAAAAAAGGAAAAACTGAAGAAATTGAAATATGTAAAAGATCAACAAAAAAGTATATTGAATACCGGTAATCCGATAATAAAACCGCGTTATCTGCGGCTTTTTCTTTATTGTTTTTCGTTGACATTCAAGTGATCATTTGATATAATAATCATTATGCTTATGCCGCATAAGATTCAATCGGCAGAAAATCGCTTATTTTCCATTTTAATTTCAAAATACCCAACTATCAGGAGAGGAACGACTTTTATGATTTTCGGGAAACATATAAACCGATATTATCTGCGGTATTCCGGTGTGCTTATGCTCGGAATACTGTCACTTGTGCTCGTAGACTGGTTTCAGCTGCGCGTACCGGAACTGTACCGCATTACCGTCAATGGTCTGAACAACGGAGAAGTTATGATCGACGGGAAAATGGTACCGTTTGATATGGACGTACTTCTTGATGAGATCTGCCTGCCGCTGCTTTTCGTAATACTCATAATGCTGTTTGGAAGATTTCTCTGGCGAATCTGCTTCTTCGGCTCAGCAATCAAGGTCGAGACCGATCTGCGCAGCAGAATGTTCGACAAATGCAAGGATCTTTCGCAGAAATTCTACAACGAAAACAAAGTCGGCGGACTGATGTCGCTGTTCACAAACGACCTTGAAACCGTGCAGGACTGCTTCGGTTCCGGCATACTGATGCTTGCGGACGCCGCACTCCTCGGTATACTTGCGACGATAAAAATGGTGAAGATGAACTGGCTTCTTACACTGTTTTCAATGATTCCCATGGCATTTCTCCTTATCGTCGCCACCGTCGTCGGGAAGAATATGACCGACAAGTGGGAGGCACGTCAGGCGGCATTTTCGGAGATCTCCGATTTCTCTCAGGAAAGCTTCTCCGGCATCTCAGTTATCAAGGCGTTCGTCTGCGAAACGGCTGAACTGATGTCGTTCAGAAAAATCAACGAGAAGAACGAAAAAGCAAATGTGGATTTCACCCGGGTATCAGTTCTTCTGCACATATTCGTGACTCTTTTCGTAGAATCCGTTATCTGCGTCATTCTCGGTTACGGCGGATACCTCGTATATAAGGGTGAAGGCAATTTCGGGGCAGGTGAACTCGTTGAATTTATCGGATATTTCAACTCCGTCGTTTGGCCCGTAATGGCGGTTTCGGAACTCATTGACATGGGTTCACGAGGAAAAGCTTCACTCGGACGAATCAGCGAACTGCTCGACGCCGCTCCCGACGTAACCGACCGTCCCGGAGTTGAAGACATGGATAACATATCCGGCTCGATTGAAATGAAAGGACTGACATTCTGCTATCCCGGCACGACGGCAGAGGCTCTTCACGACGTTTCTTTCCGCATAGAATCCGGGGAAAGCGTCGGAATAATCGGCAAGACCGGCTCCGGGAAAACTACGATAGCAGATCTGATACTGCGCACGTACAATGTCCCCGACGGTACTCTGTTCGTTGACGGCAGGGACGTCAATACTATCCCGATCCACACTCTGCGCCGATTTGCCGCATACGTTCCTCAGGATAATTTTCTGTTCAGCGATACCATTGAAAACAATATTGCCTTTGCTTCGGATATTTCCGCAGATAGTGCGGAAGGTGAAGCCGCCGTTATCGACGCTGCAAAATCCTCCGACGTACACGATGACGTGAGTGAATTTCCTCTCGGTTACAAAACCGTACTCGGAGAAAGGGGGATCACCGTTTCCGGCGGTCAGAAGCAGCGTATTTCCATCGCCCGCGCGCTGATGAAAGATGCTTCCATTCTTATTATGGACGATTCTGTATCCGCAGTTGACACCCGCACCGAAAGAATGATTCTCGACGCCCTGCGGGAAAAGCGGAAAGGGAAAACGACTATCCTCATTGCCCACAGAGTGAGCACCATCGAGCAAATGGACAAGATAATTTACGTCGAAGACGGCACCGTGATCGGCGTGGGCAGCCACGAAGAACTTTATGCCGGATGCCCGCAGTACAGAAAGACGGTTGAACTTCAACGTCTCGAAGACATAAGTTCCGATGCGGCGGCAAAGGAAAAGGAGGAGAGAAGAAATGCGTGAATATTATCCTCTCCTGATTATCGGAGCTTCAGTCAGTGTTTTTGCGCTGATATTCATTCTTGCGTACGTCTTTATGAAAGACAAAAAAGCGGCGATCGGATTCGACCGGAATATGAAAGATTCCGAAATCACCCGCCGCCTGCTGATCTACGCAAAACCCCATATCGGCAGTTTTGCCGCCGTAGGACTTGTAATGATCCTGTCTATCGCCTATGACATAGTCTCTCCGCTGATCGTCGGCAGGATCGAAGAAATGATAAAGGGCAAGTTTCCTCTCCCGCGTCTTTTCGCAATGGTAGCGGTATACGCAGGTATACTCATTGTATCCCTTATATGCACGTACATTCAGTCAATAGTATTGCAAAAAACGGGTCAGAAGATCATGTCGCAGATCAGATACGATCTGTTTTGCCACATTGAGAGTCTTTCACACGCACAGTTGAGTGAGATCCCCACGGGAAAACTTGTGACCAGAGTCACGAACGATACCAATTCAGTTTCAATGATGTTCACGAACATATTCGTGAACCTTGCCAAAAACGCTCTCATTATTATCGGAGTGCTTGTGGCAATGCTCACCGTAAACTACGAACTGACCCTTATGGTACTGTGTTTTGTACCTTATATCGTGATCTTCACATTGATCTTCCGGAAGTTCTCCCGCCGTGCATACCGCCGCGTGAAGGATCGCACCACGGATATCAACACTTTTCTTTCAGAAAACCTATCCGGAATGAAGATAATCCGCATTTTCAACCGTCAGGCGCAGAAGAAAAACGAATTCGATCTTAAAAATGAAGAACTCGGACGGGCAAAGCGCGACGAGATCTTCGTGTTCAGCATTTTCCGCCCCGTAGTATATATGCTCTACATATCATCCGTTCTTGCTCTGCTTTATCTCTGCGGAAGGGGATACATCAAAGAGACCGTTTTTCTCGGTCAGACAATAACAAGCGGAACTCTCGTGACATTCTATATGTATATTTCAACGTTTTTCAACCCCATACAGAGCCTTGCGGAACAGTTCAACTGGCTGCAATCCGCCTTTGCCTCGGCTGAAAAGATTTTCACCATAATGGATATCGTCCCGGGTGTCAGCGACGATGAGGATGCCGTAGATATCGATGCCGACGGACACCAAGTGAAGGGAAGTATTGAGTTTCAGCACGTGTGGTTTGCTTATGAGGGAGAAAACTGGATCATCAGGGATCTCTCATTCAAGGTCGAAGCCGGTCAGACTGTTGCTCTGGTCGGGCATACGGGATCCGGCAAAACCACGATACTGTCGCTTTTGTGCCGTAACTACGATATACAGAAGGGAAAGATCCTCATTGACGGAGTGGATATCAGGCATTATACCATATCGTCTCTGCGCCGGCAGTTCGGGCAAATGCTGCAGGATGTGTTTCTTTTCTCGGGCACCGTGCGGAGCAATATAGCACTGCACGACGAAGTAAGCGACGACGAAATCAACGCCGCCTGCCGGTATGTCAATGCGGACAGTTTCATAAACAAGCTCGAAAAGGGACTTGATGATGAAGTCAGAGAGCGTGGCAACAACTTCTCCGCCGGTCAGCGACAGCTGATCTCATTTGCGAGAACGGTATTGAAGAAACCGAAGATCATGATCCTTGACGAGGCGACAGCGAATATCGACACCGAGACAGAAAGGCTGATTCAGGATTCACTTGAAAAAATGATGAATATCGGCACAATGCTGATGGTCGCCCACCGACTGTCCACAATTCAGCATGCGGATAAGATCATAGTTATGGCGTCGGGAAAGATCGTGGAGCAGGGCACGCACGAAGAACTTCTTGAACTCAAAGGCAAGTATTACGGACTGTACATGCTTCAATATGACAAGCAGCGTTTGTCTGCGGAATGATAGGATAAAAATTACTATAATAACGGCATACCGCCGCACGAAAGCGCGGCGGTATGCCGTTGTTGTATCAAAAATTTACTACAATTCGCAAGTCACGACACGCAGACGGAAACGGCGCAGGCGTGACACTTTGCATTTGTACTGTCCTTCGTAAATACGGCGGTAGAATTCCGCGATCAGCGGAAGATCATTCTCTGACGCTCCGTAACCGAATTCCTCAGCGGCAATGGCATCAAGCACGCGGCTGACATTTCCGGCATCAAATACCGTATTTTTGACAGAAGACCTCGATTTGCGTATTGAACCCGGCACTCCGTCCTCCGCGCGTAACTCTGCGGGTACTGCAAGAGCCTCGGAATAATCCCTTGCGAGACGTTCGGCATACTCGTCGCGGAATTCTCCGGCGACGGGAGCGGCTCCGCACTCTTCGAGCAGACGACTGACGAGCCTTGAAGCGCGTCTTACTTCACTTCGTGTCGGTTTGGCACTTTCGTCAGATCCGGCAGCAGACGAAAGTTTTTCGAAAAGTTCGCGTCTGCTTTTCTCAGCACGGTTTGCCCGTCTTTTTGCAAGAACGATAAAAACAATTATCACACCCGTCGAGAGAACGCAAATAACCGCTGTCTTAATAATTCGCAGAATAAGCGCACGGCGTTCCCTTCTCTGACGTTCAAGAATATCATCTTCGTGACCGTCGTCGGGATTATCAATGGGATCGTCAATGTCCGTGTCATCCGGGACATCCGTATCGTCCGGATTGTCGGGAATTATCGGTGCCACGGGATCAATGTGATGCGAATCGTCGTTATCCCCGGGAACGTAATACATTTCGGAGTAATACGCGGGAGTTGCTTCGTACTGGACCCATCCGATTCCGTCATACCAGACCTCGATCCAAGCGTGAGCGTTGCTGTCAAGCACGGTGGAGGTATAACTTCCGTAATACGGGTTGGCGGGATCCTCGAGATAGAATTTCGGCACGGGATTGAAACCGGTGGCAATATAACCTTCAACATAACGTGCGGGGATTCCCGCTTCGCGGAGCATCAGCACCACGGACGAAGCAAACTGAACGCAGTATCCCTCGTGAGTGACGGTCAGGAATTTTTCAACTCCGTCAAGCCCTTCGATATCGCAGGGTGTGGGATCAAGTGTGTAGGAATATTTTTCGGGATCGGCAAGGTAGTCTATCAAAGACATGACAAGTTTGTGGCGTTTGTAGTAAACGTCGCGGTCGGTCACGGCACTGACAAGAGTATAAACCTTCTCGCCCGACTTGGTTGTGATCTTATATTCATTGTGATCGGAGGCAATGGAAAAATCTGCGGGGACTTCCCGCTTTTCGTTGATGACGAATACCTCGCCAGTCTCCTCGTCAACGTATGCGGTCGGAACGCTGATGCTCTCTTTCGCCTGAGCAACGATCTTCTCATACATATCGCTGATGATTCTGCTGCCGGATTTTCCGGTGTAGGTGTTATACACGAAATCGGTATATCTGTCGGCAAGATCGAGCGCATCTTTGAATTGACGGCGTTCAAGATTCGTAAACACCTCATAATAGCGCACGCTGTCGGGCATATCGGGAAGAATGAACAACTCAGATGAAGAATCAGAACTTCCAACAAGGGCTTTTTTGATTTTTCCGTCGGTTTCTACCGTATATTCCACTGTATATTTTCCGTGGACATCGTCGGTGAAGTCGCAGAAAATATGTTTAGTACCATCATGCTTTTTCAGGATACCGTAATATTCAGTATAAACCGGATCGGAAGTGACCGTTTTTCCGTATTTTTTCTCCGTTAACGCATACGAGATACAGTAGTAACGAATGTAAGAGGAGTCTGTATCAGAATACGACAGACGCGGTGTCTCCGTACGTGTACCCAGAGCAGCGTAACGCATGGTATTGTGCCCGACGATCATATCCGAAACATTTTTCATGGAAGAAGCATTCTTCATAGATGACAGAAGTGCAACCGTCGCGTAACTTGCTTTTCCCTCTCCGGCGCGGTAGCTTGAATACATACCGTCAAAGAAATCCGCAAAGGATAACTCACTCGCGGTATTGGACCCGGGGGATCTGAGAAACCACGCCGTGCTGCCGGAAGATGACGTTCCGCGAACGGCAAAACGGCGAAGGCTGAAAGACGGCATATCAAGGATCCTTGAATCGATCGCAATTCGTTTTACATTGACCTGAGCGGCAGCGAAGCCGTAGGCAGAATTGATTTTACTGCTCCTTGAATATTCAAGATCATCGGGGATCAGCGAACTGTTAAGATAATGCCAGAAATTAAACAGCATCGTCTCGGCGGGATCAGAATCGGTTGAAAAATGTTCGCGGTATTCGTTCAGCAGATCGCTTCCCGGTTGTGCGGTGTTCCAACTGCCGTCAGCGTAATCAACTCCGACCCAGTTGCGAAGATAAACGGGAAAAGTTCTTATGTTGGTTTCAACCCGCATAACGGGGATATCCCTGAACTTTCTCGGATGCGCTTCAGTGGATCGCGGAGAGAAACTTGACGAATCGCCTTCAAGTGCGAGAATATCAAGGGTGGGATCGTCGCCCATAAGAAGCGCGGTAACATACTGGCGGTAGTAATCAACCTTTTTGTCGATGACGTCAATGGTCTTGAATCTGCCGCTGACAGACATGGCGGGAATGAAAAGCAAAAGCATTGCAAGAGCAAACATTCCGGCACCGGCAAAACCTCCTATGGCGCATCTTGCGTCAAGGATACGGGCAAGATGACGTTTTTCGGCAGTCTCGGCAAGTCTTTTTTCTTTTTTCTGTCGCCGTTTTTCTTTCTTCTCTTCACGCAGACGAACTTTTTGTTCCCGTTTTTGCTCACGGGTAAGATCTGATTTTTTCTTACGGTTCCGAGGTTTTTCGGAAAAATACTCGGCAAGTTCGTCGTCGAGATCGACCATCAGCGTTCCTTCTTTGGCTTCACGGCGTAATCTGCGTTTTTCCTCAGCGGCTTTACGGCGTTCCTCACGGCACCGACGTTTTTCTTCCACTCTGCGGGTGTCGCTCTCCCGGGATGCCGCAAGTTCGTCTCCGAACACGTCAATGGTGATATCAACGGCATCAGCGTCGGGATCCCTGACATAGATCTTGTCATAGACGAACATAACTATCAGAGCAGAGAAAACGGCGATAACAAGGGTGATACCCCAATTCGAGCGGGTAAGATTGAAAACGAACACGACCCACAGTATCACAGCGGAAAAAACAGCCGGGATGATGATCCTCACGCGCCGCACAAGAAAAGGAACATATACAAGTGCGGCGATCAAAGCAAAAAGGGAAACTGCGGTGGGGATGAGTTCACCCGACACGGACGAGATCTCCTTGTAATATCCCACATCCGAAAGGTGATTTGTGATCGCTCCGTACGTATTCGGGACAACTTCGATCATAGAAGACACCGGATCGGGGAGCAGATCAAGGATCACAACGCCGATCAGAACGGCAGAGCCTGCGATCCTTGCCCATAGTCTCCGGATAAGGCATATCACGGAAAGAAGCAGGGAATAGGCAATGGCTCGCAGGAGAATATATCCTCCGGTCACGCCGAAATCGCTGTTAAAAGCAAAAGCGTCGGCGGCAAAGAATGTCACAGCGAAGACAGCAACGATAATCAGAATGATACGGCAGGCATAACCGAGCACTATGGGCAGCGTACCTGCGGCATTCTTGTCCGGAGGACAGATTATCGGGCGTTTGTGGACGGATGGAAGAGAGCGTCTGCGTTCATACTCGCGGCGTTCTTTTTTAGCGGCACGCGCAAAGGCGACAGCCTCTTTTTTCTGTTTTTTCGTATCTTTGCGAAGTTTTATCTTCTCTTCCGGAGAGAGTTCCGCCGCAGAATTCTCCGATAAGGCGGAGGGATCGGAAAGACCGGCATCAATGTCTTTCATCTTTTCATGAGTGTCTGACATTACGCCCCCTCCTTTCCGGCATAAGTATCTGACGGATGCGAATCATCGGGATCCCATTCAGTCAGTTTCATCCCGTGCTCCGACAACTGATCACGGCAGTTTTCAATATAGACTCCTCTCTCTTTCGGGTAAGCGAATCTTTCTTTCGCGCTGTAAGCAATTATCTCCGTACTTCCGAAAGCGACGCCTCCGGCGGTCCCGGGGAGCGAGCAAAGTGCCGTGACTGTGGCATCATCAAGCGTCGGTATGACATAAAACTGCTTTGCATCCTGAATGTCACTGACAAGTGCGGAAAGACGGGCAACACTCATTTTGGCGGGAAGAATGGCTGAAGTCGAAAAAAGACGGAAAATCTGATCAAAATCATTCACGTCATGCAGCTCAAATGCGAACGCTCCAACATCAGAGCGTTCATCAAACCAAACCAGACAAACGTCACGTCCCGCACGCAGTTCACGCATAACCACGGAAACGGCAAGTTCAATCGCACCGTCGGTGCAGTATTCGTTCATATCTTCGTATGCTTCGTCGCAAATAAGTTCGGAAACGTCGATTTTTCCGGGAGCTTCGTTACCTGTACCGAATAGATAAGATGGCTTTTTCGGTGCTTGTTCCGGGAAATGCGCCGACAGATCACAGAAAACATAAGCGATATCAGTCAATCCCGCGTTGTAGTCGCGCACGATAAGTTCTTCTGCCTTCGAGGACAGCTTCCAATGTATGCTTTTCAGCGTGTCGCCCATACGGTATTCCCGAACGTCGGAAACTTCAAGTTTTTCATAACTGTTGGGGGACTTTTTGGTGATAGCGGCGGAATCTGCGGTGGAATTGACGGATTCATCCCCGAGGACAAGTTTTCGCGGCATAACATATACGGTATTAAAACTGTTGATCTCCACCTTGACGCGGAACATACGGAAAAAATCGTAAACGTAAAAGCAGCATACGCCTATCTCGTAAGTACCGCGGAAGCGGAAACGAACAGTATTTTTTACAGTATAACCGGAAAACGGTGACATTGCGAGCCGAACGCACCTTTCGGTGCAGCGGACGCTGTTGCTCTGCGGGAGTTTCATATATGCGTCGATAAAGGGATATGGGAGGATCGACTCGTTGAGGACACGGAATTCATAAGCGTAAGGACTTTTTTTCTCCGTAACTGCGGAATCCGACATCATATAGATTTTCAGTGCGGCGCGTGAGAGCAGAGCGTATATCAGAGATGCAGGCAAAAGCATCGTAACAAAAAGGAAGAAAATATGCGATGCCGTCGAAAGCAATGCCTGCGTAAAAATCAGTGCGGCAACCCAGACCGCAAGCCAGAGAAAGAAGCGGGAAGTGATCGAAACCGATCTGTACCTGTCCTCCGCCGGAAGATCAGCCTTACGTTCTCTGCGTTTTTCCCGGGCTGTTTTATTGAATTTAATTTTCATTGTACCGTAAGTATCAGTTCACTGATTTTTGCCCTTGTACGGAACTTCGACAGAACGAAGGATCTCACCGAGAATATCGTCGGCGGAAACACCTTTGAGTTTAGCATCCTGACGGAGCATAAGTCTGTGCGCGATCGACTGACGGAAGATCGCCGCCACGTCATCGGGAAGAACATAATTTCGTCCGCGTATGAAGGCATACGCCTGAGACAGACGCATAAGAGCAACGGAGGCACGCGGGCTTGCACCGAGGGAGAGGAAAGGATGCTTACGGGTTGCGGAAACAAGCTTCACGATATATGCGTAAATTTCCTCATCAATATGAATTTCGGCAACGCCGCTGCGGATAGAACGGAGTTCATCCGCCGTAATAACATTTTTCACAGAATCCAGCGGATTGACTCCGCGGCGTGCCATGAGTATGTTCTTTTCTTCATCCGCGGAGGGATAACCCATACGGATCTTCATGGCGAAACGGTCAAGTTGAGCTTCCGGCAGAGGATAGGTGCCGACATAACCTGTGGGGTTCTGAGTGGCAATGACCATAAAGGGATCGGGAATATCGTATGTCACACCGTCAACGGTAACCTTGTTTTCCTCCATTGCTTCGAGAAGAGCGGACTGTGTCTTTGGAGAAGCACGGTTTATTTCGTCGGCAAGGAGGAGATTACACATAACAAGTCCGCGCCTGAATTCAAACTCTTCCCTCTGACGGTTATATATATTGAAGCCGGTTATATCGGATGCCATGACGTCCGGTGTGAACTGCGCTCTGCGGAATTCAAGTCCGGTAACGCGGGCGACCGCGGCGGCAAGAGTCGTCTTTCCGGTTCCGGGGACGTCCTCAATGAGGATATGAGAGTCGGAGAGCATAGCGGTGAGTATCATAACGATCTCAGATCTTTTTCCGACAATAACCTTTTCGATCTCCGAGATTACATTTTCGATTTTTCCGTGGTAATAGGATACGTCAAATTCCGGAGCGGTATTTTTGATTACTTCATTCATGGCGTGCGACATCCTTTCCAATTTAAAATTTTGATTATATAATATAATAATGAAAAATATTCTAATTCAAATTTATTATATCATATCTTACGGAAAAAGTAAAGCCGCGATTGACTTTCCGGCAAAGGTATTGTAGAATAATATGAGTGTATTTCCCGCGTGAGGGCAAGTAAAACGCGAGAGGATCATGATCAGTAAATCAATTCATCCGAAAGTTAAGGCAATACCGCACAATTCTGGCGGTGCAGATGCGCCGTCAGATTTTCCGTCAGACGATACAAAATGAGGAAGGAATAGTTTTTCTATTTCAACGAAATTTTGTGAAGTATGACGGAAAAGATGCAAGCATATGCGCAGTCAAGGCGTCAGACGTGAATTGTGCGGTGTTGCCTTAAGTGAAAATTTATGTCAAAAGAAGAAAAGACCAACGTGATGCGCGTTCTCGATCAGAAAAAGAT
>JAKSOD010000021.1 GCA_024405755.1 Clostridia bacterium | reverse complement strand
TTTCATTTGCCGAGCAGGATTTGCGGGGCTGGATCACGTAAGTGAGACAGCCCCGACGACATTTGGCTCGGCGGCTGAACACCGAAGTTTTGCCCTGAAAAAAGAGAAAATCCATCCTTGTTTCAAGGCAAAAACGCCAATGTCGCGTCAAAAGCAGTGGCTCCTGACCACTGCTTTTGAGGGGCTGTAAAAAAGTATTGACTTTTTTACAGCCCCTCATATTCTTTTCGTTTATTTTGCTACAATGGTATTCAGTTCGGCAACGAACTCGGAGAACGGTGCCTTGCGTTTGAGCATATCGTAGAACTTGCCGATAAGGGCAACGTCTTCGGGAGCGGTGATGGAACTGTATTTTTCAAGTGCTGCGGCAATACCGTTTTCCTTGGCGTAAGAGGATACTTCAACGGCAATCGGATCTTCCGGGCAGTCGAAGAGATATCCCGCTGCAACGCCGACAGCGATATGAGCCGGAATACCGCCCTGCTCACGTACCATGAGATATGCACCGCCGAGTCTGTCGCCGGCGGCAAGTTTACGCTTTGTGTCGCGTCCTACGCGGAACAGAGAATCTTCGAGAAGAGGGTTATCAAGGCGGGTAACGAGGTTTTCAACAAATCCCATAAGTCCGTCAAGAGGAGCTCCGTGACGCTTTGCAAGAGCGCGCGCGGACTCGTAGATGGCACGGACGAGTATGTACTTGATCTCGGGATCGTTTGCTACCTCATAGATATAGTTGTAGCCTTTCAGATAGCCGAGGTATGCCATAGTGGCATGCCCCATATTGTGGATCAGCAGTTTTCTCTCAATGTAGAACGCAAATGGAGAGAAAGGAACGAGACCGTCCACCACGGGAACAGGCGCGCCTATGGGACGGAAGCCGGTTGCATCTGCAGGGAGTTCGTTATAATAGTCGGTGCAGACAGCAAGAGGATTCTCGTCGAGGAATCTCTGAGGTGTGGGCGGAACGGTAATACCGACTGATACGCTGACAAAACCGATACTGTTCTCAAAATAATCGTTCAGTTCAGCAGGAATATGGGGAGCGACAAGATCTTTGAGGTACTTATCAGATCCGATAAGGTTTTCGCAGATGAGGATATTGAGCGGCTTTGCACCGTTATTGTATCTCTTGATTATACCGTTGGCAATATTCTGCGCAACAAAGGGAAGAATGTTCACGCCGAGAGCAGTTGCGAGAACGTCGCATCCCGCGATCTGATCTGCAACGACTTCGGGATCACGTCCGTTGACTGCGGTGCAGTTTTCCACCCACTCGGGAACATATTCGGTCCCACGGGTAACATAAATGGGATATTTTTTTGCTGCTTTGATTTTTTCCACCATATCAACGTTTACGTCGATAAAAGTGGTCTCGTAACCGGAAAGGAAGAATCTCTTTCCGATAAATCCACGGCCGATATTACCGGCACCGTACATTATTGCTTTCATTTTTTTCTCCTTCTTGATGTAAAATGAATTTTTATTTTTTAATTGCTTTTATTCATTATTTTCCATTTTTTCTTATCGGCATAGTAGGCGTTATTGATCTGATCGAACACCTTCCTTGCATTCGGAATATCATAAAACACTGAAACGGGGGATTCGTCCGTGATCTTCGGCAATTCCTTCATTGGCTCCTTACCGATCACATTGATGATGATAGAGCCTTTTCCTTCAGCCGTCTCATTCACCAATTTTATTCCGCTTATACTTCGCAGAGGAATAGAAAGTCCGCCTCCTCCGAGAATTTTAACTGTAATATTCTGATTTGTCAGTCTGTACTGAATATCAAAGTTTTTCGCGGACAAATTTGTCTTCTGCTGTTTTTGGGATATTAAAGAACTGATAAAAAAGAAAAATAAGACAGAAATAAATATGGGAATATTTAAAGTTGAATCAACTGAAAAAACAATATTTATGAAAATGAAAACTCCTATTATCAGCAGAAATGTCTTTAACCCCGAATTATTTTTCGCTGTATTTCTTACTGACGTCATACCTGTCCAGAGTGTGATCTCGGGATCATCCTCTCTTATCACATCAGTTTTCGCATCCTGCCGGACTCCGGTCACAGACGGAACTGATGTTGAAGGTAAATATGAAGATGTTTCCTTATAAATCTGCGGCGTCTTGTTTCCTTTTTCTATGGCATCTCTTACTGCTTTTGCCTTTTCAGACTCTTCCGCTGCTTTGATTTTCTTTTCTTCATTCAAAGCCCGTTCGCGTTTTTCTTTTTCGCGCATTGCACGTTCTCTGTCCTCGGGAGATATTTTTGACGTTCCGTAAATTCCTTCCGGCTGACCGAGAACTCCTCCGTCAAACGCCGCATGATCGTGAACGATTTCAGGCTTCACCGGCTTTTCATCCGGAAGCGGTCCGGGATCCGTCAGCACTTTGTCGGAAATATTTAAAGCACAGGCGAGAAAGTGAAGATTTTCATCATCAGGACGCAGGACGCCGTTTTTCCACTTCATTACCGTCTGTTCGTCAACTCTGAGAAGACGCGCAAGAGTATGATCCGACATTTCTGTTTTTTCCATATAGTATCTTATGTTCTGATGAAGCAGCATATCTTCTCCTTTCCGTCTTCCGTATAATCAGGAACATCATAAGGCATCTGCATTTTAAACCTTATATATTGTATCATCAATTTGTTTATTTTTCAACAGAAAAATAAAAATAATTAAAAAAATAAAGAATCCGCAAATCTAAGTATTGATATTTCTTTGCTAATATGTTATAATATTATATATTATAATTATTTATATATAAAAATAAAAAGAAAGGATCCTGTGATGGCGTATCTCGACGAATTCCGCGGAGTGTGGAAAGAAATTCTCGACGGTTTTTCCGAAACTCTTTCCGCCTCAAGCATTGACCTCTGGTTCGGAAATCTGAAATTCGTTTCATTCAAGGGCGAGACTCTGACTATTTCCGTTGACTCGCTTTTCAAATACAACAGAATAAGAACTGCTTATCTCCAAACCATTCAGGATGAGTTTTCACGTCTTCTCGGTTTCGATATAATCGTAGACCTCATTTTCGACGACTCGGAAAAAGGCAAATCGGATACAGCGTCTTTTGCCGAATCGGAATCTTCCGACGAAAATAAAAATGAAATTAAATCATCTGAATCTACGGAAATCAACGAAACGGAGATCGCCGCAGATAAAAGAATTCAGTCGCGTCATTACGAATACACCTTTGATAACTTCATTGTCGGAAATTCAAACCGATTTGCCCACGCCGCCTGCACCGCAGTCGCTGCCAATCCCGCAATGAATTACAATCCTCTTTTCATCTACGGACCCAGCGGACTCGGCAAAACCCATCTTCTCTACGCTATTACAAATGAGGTCAGCAAAAAAAATCCAAATGCTAATTTTGTTTACGTCAACAGCGAGGAGTTCACCAATGAATTCATCAATGCTCTTGCAAAAAACAAAACTGCTGAATTCAGGGATAAATACCGCTCATGTGATATGCTCCTCATTGACGATATACAGTTTATCGCCGGGAAAATTTCCACTCAGGAGGAATTTTTCCACACCTTCAACGCTCTTTACGAAGATCACAAGCAGATAATTCTGACTTCCGACCGTCCTCCCATTGAAATGAAAACTTTGGAGGAAAGACTGAAAACAAGATTCGAGTGGGGACTCGTAGCAGACATTCAGCCGCCCGACCTTGAACTCCGTATCGCAATAGTCAAAAACAAAGCGGAGCAGATGAATGTAAAACTTTCCGACGAAATTCTGACTTACATTGCGGAAAACCTCCGGTCAAACATCAGACAGATCGAAGGTGCGGTAAAAAAACTTGCAGCCATCTCATTTCTGTCCGGTAATGAGATAGATTTCAACACGGCACGGGATGAATTGAAAAAATACACATCCAAGGAAATATCAGTGGAAGATCTGATAGATAAAATCTTTGCTTCCGTCTATCAGAAATACAACGTAAAAAGAGAAGATCTCATAGGACCGAAGAGATCAAAAAATATTGCCGAACCCAGACACATCACGATCTACCTTGTGAGAAAAATCACGGACATTTCACTTCCGAGTATCGGAAAAATCTTCAACAGAGACCATTCAACCATTCTGTCCTCTATCGAAAAAATCGAACATAAACTCGTCAATGACCCGTCTTTGAAGACAGACATTGACGAAATGCAGAAAGATATCATGAACGATAGTGGAAAAAAATAATCTTTACACATAGTTTTCAACAGACTTTTCCATAAGTATTTTTAAAACACTCAATTCATAATATCACATAAAAACAACGCAAAGAAGCCGGAATAATAACTTTTTTTTGAAAAATTACGTTTTCCGACATCCGAAAATAATTTTTTCCACAGTTTCCCATCCCTTACTGCTTCTTCTTCTGATATTCTGATATTCTCAAAGTAATCTCTATCGCGCGCGACGCCGGTTAATCAGAAAAAAATCAGCAAGACAAACAATCGGGAAAACAACACATCAAAAAAGGAGAAACAATCAATGAAAATAATCTTCAACCGTCAGCAGATAATCAATACGGTATCTCCACTTCTCTGTGCAGTGGCAAATAAGAAAACAAATCCCGCAACAGAATGCATCCTTATGGAAGCAAAAGCACCTTCTACCGTTACACTCACAACTTATGACCTCGAAAAAGGTGTTAAATGTGACGCAGAGGGAACTGTCCTTGAAGAAGGAGCTTTTGCAATCAACGCAAATAAATTCTTTCAGACTCTGAAAGTCATGGAAGGTGATCAGGTTACTCTTTCGGTTGACGAAAAACTTGAAGTCTCAATAGTATCGGGAAAATCTTTTTATAAAATGTCCGCTCTCCCCGGAGCAGATTTTCCGGTCGTTCCGAGTGTCCGCAGCGATATGAGTTTTGAAGTACCTGCATCTATCCTCAAAAACGTGATATCAAAGATAAGTTTCGCCATGGGTGTGAACGATCAGCGTCAGGTTCTCAACGGCGCATATTTCCGTATTACCGACGGAGAACTTCTTGCCGTTTCATGCGACAGTTTCAAAATGGCAAAATGCTGCTGCTCTGCAAAACTTGTAAATAAGAACGCAGACGGAAGTTCTCTCAAATACTCCTATATCGTTCCTCAGAAGACAGTCAACGAACTTTACCGTATGCTCCCCGACGGAGATGAAGATACGGTCACTATATTTATGAGCCGTAAAAATATGGTATATGCTTTTGACGGACTTGTATTCTTTACAAGACTTATTGAAGGCGAATACATTGATTTTGACCGTATTATTCTTAAAAATCACCGTATTAACGTGATCGCCGATAAGGATCAGCTTCTTTCCGCCCTTGAACGCGCAGCTGTCGTGACCGAAGAAAAAATTCCCGGGAGCACCCGTACTCCTCTAAAATTCATCATTGAAGGAAATATGCTGAAACTTACCGCAAATTCCAGTGCCGGAAGTTCTTATGACGAACTTGAGATCGAACACACCGGAGATGATCTGATAATTGCTTTCGATAACAAATATCTTATTGATGCACTGCGTTCCTGCAGTACAGAAAGAATAAAAATCGAACTTTCGACACCACTTTACAGCATCAACATTATTCCTCTCGATCCCGAAGACGGCAGCGACGATCTGTTCTTCCTGCTGCCCGTAAGAATGAAGAATTTCGGTTGATAATTTTCTTTTCAATATTTCACCGGAAGGATCTCGTCACCGCCTATGAAATGCAAAACGATAAAAGTCAATAATTTCAGAAATATCGTGTCTGCCGATCTTTCTTTCTCCGACGGAGTAAATCTTTTGTGGGGAGAAAATGCACAGGGAAAAACAAATATGCTTGAAGCAGTCTGTTTTTTCTCACTCGGCAAGTCATTTCGCGGTGCAAAAGAAAACGAATTCATTAAATTCGGCTCAAAACAGTCCGACATAAGCCTTGACTTTGAAGATTCCGTACGTGAACAGAATCTGAAAATCAACTTTTACCGTGATAAGATCAAGCATATCGAACAAAACGGAGTAAAACTCAGCCGTGTTTCCGAGATGATTGGTCTATACCGTGCAGTACTGTTTTTTCCGGAACATCTTAACATAATCAAGGAAGGACCGTCAATGCGCCGATCTTACCTTGATGTTGCAATAAGTCAGCTTCGCCCCGTGTATCTCAGATCCCTTCAAAGATATAATCATATTCTTGCTCAGCGCAACAAATTGATAAAAAGTGTACCTTTTGACCGCCGGAGTTTTGACTCTACCGTGGAATTCTGGTCGTCTCAGCTTGCACATGAAGCCTCTCAGATCACAAAATCCCGACTCGGTTATATCGATATGGTGCAGAAAGAACTCAAAGTCTGTTTTGAAGAAATGACTGACGGAAGGGAAACACCTTCGATATCATACGACTTCTCAATGAAACTCAAAGAAAATGAGATCGGCGACGTGAAACTTATGGAAGAAGCATATTTTTCACAGTTGATGTCGTCTCACGACCGCGAGATTGCTGCAGGAGCGACTTTGTGGGGAATACACAAAGATGACCTTGAAATAAGACTCAACGGAAAAAACGCACGTAATTTTGCCTCTCAGGGACAGCAGAGATCTTTGGCACTCGGTCTGAAACTTGCGGAGAGTGCTATTTCCCGTACAGCGTCAGGTGAAGAACCGGTATTGCTGCTTGATGACGTTTTTTCCGAACTTGATGCCGGCCGCAGACAGTACCTTACAGAAAGGATGAAACGCGGTCAGGTCATTATGACGGCTTGCGGTGATATTGACATTGCCGAAACGGGAGCAGACGTTATTTACGTAAAAAACGGTTATTTTTCAGAGAAAATGCCGGATTCGTGTTCTGATATTTCTCAGAATAATGAATCAGAAAACGATTTTGAAATTAATTACGCCGAAAATACCGATAATGATGTAGAAAACACCGACGGTGGATATGCTTCCGACGTCAGTGATGAAAATGAAGAATTATTTTCGGTTGACGGTGACGCCGATTACGATTAAAGATCAACTGTACGGAGGAAAAAATGTTTCTTCACGCCGGAAACAGCAAAAACATAAGAGAAAAAGACATTATCGGTATTTTTGATACAGATAACGCAACTTTTTACTCCAAAACAACAAAAAAATATCTTTCCGAAGCCGAAAAACGCGGAGAGGTGGAATCTGCGGGAGATGATATTCCAAAATCATTTATTCTCTACCGCACCAAAAAGAGAGACAACGGAAAAAATGAAAAATACGGATACAAAATATGTTTTTCCGTGCTTTCAACTTCCGCACTCATAGGCAGACTCGAAAATAATCAATTCTGACATCAGAAAAATCATTATCATTACAGATACAGTCAAAATTCCGAAAGGACGAAGATACAAATGAACGACGAAAAAAAGACCGCCGATAATAAGAACGAAGAAGCGCAGGAGATCAGACAGACTTTTGCTGAGGCTTATGACGAAGAAGACGGCATAGTTCCCGCAGAACTCATAGAACTTGATCCCGAAGACGCGGAAATCAATACCGTTGTTGAAGATCATGCGTACACGGAAAATCAGATTCAGGTTCTTGAAGGACTTGAGGCAGTAAGAAAACGTCCGGGTATGTATATAGGTACCACTTCTTCCCGCGGTCTGCATCACCTTGTAAACGAAATAGTCGATAACTCGATCGACGAGGCACTTGCCGGTCATTGTGATGTGATAAAAGTTATTGTCAACCCCGACAACAGCATCACCGTCGAGGATAACGGACGCGGAATTCCTGCCGGTATGCATCCGACTCAGGGTATTCCCACACCGGAAGTTGTTTATACGATACTTCACGCAGGCGGAAAATTCGGCGGAGAAGGCTACAAGATAGCCGGAGGTCTGCACGGAGTCGGTGCTTCGGTAGTCAATGCCCTTTCCGAATGGCTTGAAATGGAAGACATTTACGACGGAGTCAGATATACCGAAAGATTTGAAAGAGGAGCCGTTGCCCGAAAATTCAAATGCCACGGTCCTGTGGGTCAGGATGAAAAACAGCACGGACTTACTGTTACTTTTAAGCCCGACAGCACGATTTTTGAAACTACCGAATTTGATTATAATGTTCTTCTCAACCGTATGCGCGAGCAGGCGTTTCTGAATGCCGGAGTGCGTATAGTCCTGCGTGATGACCGTGAAGAAAATCCGGTAGAAAAAGATCTTTGTTTTGAAGGCGGTATCAGAAACTTCGTAAGTTTCCTCAACGAGCAGCGTCACGAGGAAACCGTTCATCCCGAAGTTATCTATATGCGCGGTGATAAGGGAACAAGCCAGGCTGAAATAGCGATCCAATACAATTCATCTTATAACGAAACAATACTTACCTTTGCAAATAATATGAACACCGTAGAGGGTGGTACCCATGAGACGGGATTCAAAACCGCTCTGACACGTGTTCTCAACGATTATGCTCATAAAATCGGTGCACTTAAAGATTCCGATAAAAAACTTTCCGGAGAGGACGTCCGTGAAGGTATATGCGCCGTTATCAGCGTAAAACTTGAAGACGCACAGTTTGAAAGCCAGACCAAGGCAAAACTCGGCAACACCGAAATCCGTGCTCTTGTTGACAGTACAGTAACTGCGAGACTTACCGAATATCTTGAAGAAAACCCTGCTACGGGTCGTGCGATCATTGATAAAGCTCTTGCAGCATCCCGTGCCCGTGAGGCTGCCCGGCGTGCCCGCGAAGCAACACGCAGAAAAGGTCTTTTTGAAGGGTCAAGCCTTCCCGGAAAACTTGTCGACTGTCAGGAAAGGTCCACTGAACTTACCGAGATATATCTCGTTGAGGGAGATTCCGCAGGAGGATCGGCAAAAACCGGAAGAAATTCCAAATTCCAGGCTATTCTTCCTCTGCGCGGAAAGATCCTTAATGTTGAAAAGAGCCGTCTTGACAAAGTTTATTCAAATGTATCCGTAATTCCGATCATTCAGGCACTCGGCTGCGGTATAGGTGAAGATTTTGATATCACGAAACTCCGCTACGGCAAAATAATCATTATGGCGGATGCTGATGTTGACGGATCTCATATCCGTATTCTTCTTCTGACTTTCTTTTTCCGTCATATGAAACAGCTGATAGAAGAAGGACACGTATTCCTTGCTCAGCCGCCTCTCTACAAAGTTTATAAAAAAGGCAAGAACAGCGGCGAAAAATATGCCTTCTCCGATGAGGAAAGAGACAAATACATTGAAGAACTCGGAGGAGTAAATGTCGAGGCCGACCGTTATAAAGGTCTTGGTGAAATGGACGCTGAACAGCTTTGGGATACTACTATGGACCCCGAAAAGCGTACACTGCTCAAAGTAACTCTTGAAGATGCCGTTGCCTGCGACGAAACATTCTCGCTTCTGATGGGCGACAAGGTTGAACCGAGACGTGAATTTATTGAGCAGAACGCAAAATATGCGGAAAACCTCGATATTTAAACTGACAAAATGAAATTTGCCGTTTTATCACTCAATCCCGGCATCGACAGAGTGCTTTATCTTACAGATCCCATAACGACCGGAGGTCTTAACCGAACGGCGCGAAGCGTTACTTCTCAGGGATCAAAAGGTGCCAATGTTGCGATAATGCTTTCAAGACTCGGATGCAAAGTGGAGTATTACGCTTTTACCGGCGGCGTTTACGGGAAAATCTGCGATTCTTTCACTGACTGTGAAGAAAATATTACTCCATTTTACGTTTCTGCCTCCTGCGGAGTCAGAGTGAATACAAAAGTAATTGATTCCGACGGATGCTGCACAGAACTGAACGAACGCGGCGGACCTTTTTCGGAAAACGAATTTCGGACGCTGTCGGAAAGATTTTTGTCTTCCGACGCCGACGTATTCTGCTTGTGCGGAAGTATTCCACAGGGTGTGGAAAAGTCTGTGTATAACTTGCTTATTTCAAGGCTGAAAGCTGTCGGAAAAATCACAGTTCTTGATTGTGACGGTGATGCGCTCATACAGGGAATCAAGGCAAAACCGGACTATATCAAACCAAATCTATACGAACTTTCGGTTTTCCTCAAATCCACAGGGTTGTGTGAAACTTTTTCCTCTGATAAAATACATGATAAAGAAAATATCCGTGCTGCCTGTGGAAAAATCACCGATACCTACGGAACGGGAGTTTTATGTACCCTCGGAGATAACGGAGCACTTGCGGTAACGGAAAAAGAAAGTTACTTCTGTTCTCCGGCAAAAGTTAAACTCCGCGGTTTTTCCGGTGCCGGTGACTGCTTCCTTGCAGGATTTGTTTATGCAAAATATTCACTCGGACTCGGAACCGACAAGGCTCTTGCCGCGGCTTCTGCCTGCGGAGGAGCAAAAGTGGAACTCGAAGGATCTTTTATCCCTTCATATGATAGTGTGAATGAAATTTTATCTTTACTCGATCCTCAAAAACTATAAAAAATATTTCTTTGAAATACTATATGGAAGGTAATAGACGTGGAACATAAGGAAGATCTGTCTTTCAGAGATCAAAAAATCATTGATGTGGAAATGGATAAGGAAGTGAAGAAATCCTTCATTGAATATTCCATGTCCGTCATCACCTCCCGTGCTTTGCCCGACGTGCGCGACGGAATGAAACCCGGTCAGCGCCGTATCATGTGGGCTATGTACGAGGATCATCTGACTTACGATAAGCCTTTCCGTAAGTCCGCGACCACAGTCGGTAACGTGCTTGGTCGTTATCATCCTCACGGAGATGCCGCCGTGTACGGTACCATGGTGCGTATGGCGCAGGATTTCTCCCTCCGCTACCCTCTTGTTGAAGGTCACGGAAACTTCGGTTCGATCGACGGAGACCCGCCTGCCGCATACCGTTACACGGAAGCGAGAATGGCAAAGATCGCCGACGAAATGATGCGGGATATAGACAAAAAAGTGGTAAAGATGGACCGCAACTTCGATAACAGACTCGAAGAGCCTTCCGTCCTCCCCTCACGTTTTCCGAATCTTCTCGTAAACGGAGCCGTCGGTATCGCCGTCGGTATGGCAACAAATATTCCTCCCCATAACCTTGGGGAAGTTATTGATGCTACGATATACCGTATGGAAAACCCTGACTGCACTGTTTTTGACCTTATGAATTACATCAAGGGTCCCGACTTCCCGACAGCTGCCGTTATTTACGGTATCAACGGCATCAAGGAAGCATATCTTACCGGTAAGGGCAGAATTATGGTCCGCGCCCGTGCATCAGTAGAAGAGGACAAGCACCGTATTATCGTGACAGAGATACCCTACGGAGTCAACAAGGCTATGCTTTGTAAGGCTATCGCAGGTCTTGTAAATGATAAACGTATTGAAGGTATCACCGATATGCGTGACGAATCCGGACGTGACGGCATGCGTATCGTTATTGAATACCGCCGTGACGCAAACGGTGAGATAATTCTGAAACAACTTTACAAGTATTCTCAGATGGAGGATACCTGCGCTGTCAATATGCTGTCACTCGTCAACGGTGAGCCGAAGATCCTTCCTCTTGACCGTATGCTTGACGAATACATCATACATCAGGAGTCCGTTGTCACCCGCCGTACTCAATTTGATCTTGAACGTGCCCTCGCCCGTGCCCACATTCTTGAAGGTTATCAGATAGCCATTGATAATATTGACGAGATCGTAACCTTAATGAAAACTTCTCCGTCAATTCCTGAGTCAAAAAACAGACTTATGGAAAGATACGGTCTTGACGACATTCAGGCTCAGGCTATCGTCGATATGACTCTCGGAAGACTTACCGGTCTTGAAAGAGACAAGATCATTGAAGAACTGAAAAAACTTAATGATCTTATTGAAGATCTGCGTGCAATTCTTGCCGATATCGGCAGGATCAAGCAGATCATCAAGGATGAAATGCTTGAAATCAAACGCAAGTATTCCGACGAAAGACGCACCGAGATCGTTGAAGCGACCGATGATATCCTTATTGAAGACCTTATTGAAAAACATGACTGCGTGATCACTCTGTCTCACAGCGGATACATCAAACGTCTGCCTGCGGACACATATTCTGCACAGCATCGCGGAGGCAAGGGCATTATCGGTATGTCTACCAAGGAAGAAGATTTCCTTGAAAAAGTAATGGTCGTGTACAGCCACTCAAATCTTATGATCTTTACCAGTACCGGTAAAGTCTATATGAAAAAGGCATATATGATTCCCGAGGCAAGCCGTACTGCAAAGGGAACAAATATCGTAAATATCATTGAACTTTCCTCCGGCGAAAAAGTCTCCGCACTTATCTCCGTTGATGATTTTAAAAACGGAGACAACCGCTTCCTGACCATGGTTACAAAGAATGGTATCATCAAGCGTACCAAACTCTCCGAATTTGAATATCAGCGCAAGGGCGGAAAGATCGCCATAGGTCTTGATGAGGATGACGAGCTTGTTTCCGTACTTCTTACCGAGGGTGAAAGTGATATTGTTGTGGCTTCCGCAGACGGCAACGCCGTAAGATTCTCAGAAGAGGGAGCACGCACTATGGGGCGTACCGCACGCGGTGTTATCGGTATCAGACTGCGCGGAGATGACCGCGTTGTCGGTGCTGTATCCCTTGAAGAAGGCAAAAAACTTGTTACCATAACGGAAAAAGGCTTCGGAAAGCGCACAGATTACGACGATTTCCGCCTTATGAAGAGCAGAGGCGGCATGGGTGTCGTATGCCATAATATCAACGATAAGACCGGACGACTTGTCGGCATTGCCTGCGTGACGGAAGACGAGGATATCATGCTCATCACCGACAGCGGAACAATAATCCGTACTCCCGTTGACAGTATTCCCGTTTATTCACGAACCGCCTCCGGCGTTATCGTAATGCGTATGGGTGAGGATCAGAACTGTGTAAGTTTCACTACCCTTACCACGAGCGAGGATGATGAAAAAGAAGCCGCAGATCCTGCCGATATTGATATTCCGATTGACGGCGAAGACAAAAATGATGACGGATCCGATTCCGGATCTTTCACCGATATGGATACCGAGGAATAAAAAAATCCAATAATACAGTAAGAAAATGAAAAAAATAACAGTAAAAGCGTCAGTATTGCTGCTTTCTCTCCTGATGCTTATCCCATGTGCTGTGTCCTGCGGAACGAAGCCGCCGGAACTTGAAGAAGTAAAAGACACTTTTTCGTCTCTGATAGAAGCGTCTTATGAAGTCAATGACATTTTCTTCGGTCAGGGACTTCCGGTCTATGACAGAAACAAGTCAAACGGTGCCGGAGCAGGAACTTACGACGAGGAACACAATATTCTTTATTGGATATTGAATGACAGCAAATTCGGAATAATCGTAAAGTATTACGATTATTCCGAAAAACAGTACCATTACCTGCAAAAAACGGAAGACAGAACGAAAATTCCCGCCGGCGTTGAGCCATACACCGACGCAGAAGGTTTGCTTTATTTTCCCATTGACTACGAAGAGGGGGAAATGGAAGACATTTACGACGAAAAATCACCGAAATACTACGATTATGTGCGCCTCGACTGCAAATATCAGAACGTAAACTCGATTAAGGATCTTGCAAAAAATGTCTATTCTACCGACTACCTTGAAGGTGTTTACGGTGCAGTCTTCGACGGATTCATGACAGATTCGGGTGTGGTTTACGCAAGGTATATGTCAGACGAGACAGGTCAGAGCGAGTTTTTTCTCAAATCAAATCAGTTCAAACCGTATTTTGAAACTCAGACCACATACGATGTCTCTACCATGAAGATTGTAAAACCCTCGAACGGCACCAGAGTTACCGTGGAAATCGAAGCCGAGGGTGTCCATATCGACTTTGAAAAGACAGAAAAAATAGTGGGAAAATATACGAAAAATCTCACTTTCGTAAATGAAAACGGCAAGTGGCGTCTCGATTCGCCAACTTATTAAAGGGAACCTCTAAATATTCATCGCGGACGGGATCGCGGTGCTTTATTCCGTCATACTTCACAAAAATCCTTCGTGGTGGGGCAACAACACGTGCGGATTTTTGTTTCGTCTGACGAAAAAATCCCTCGCGCCCCATCTCGCACTGAATTTTTAGAGGTTCCCTAAAAACACAAATCAAAACCAAATATGTTCACGGTCGGTGAGAGGTCAGAATATGGTGACCGATCCACGACCGTGAATTTTTAAGAGGGATTATTACAGAAAAATGAGTGAAACAGTTCAGAATAACATTCAGAATGATGAAAAGACAGTCGTTATTGATGATATAAATGCAGTTGCAGCCACGAAAGGCAGAATAATAGGTGTGGATTTCGGAGACGTACGCACGGGGATCGCTCTGTCGGACGTTTCGCGTTTTCTTGCCTCCGGTCAGGGATTCTGCCGTGTCGGCGGACTTGCTAAAACAGCCAAGGAGATCGCCCGCGTGGCAAAAGAAAACAACGCCGCAGCCGCCGTTGTCGGACTTCCCCGGAATATGGACGGAACCGAGGGCAGCCGTGCCGACAGATGCCGTGAATTTGCCTCACTTCTGCGCACTTTGACGGGAATTCCCGTGATGATGGCGGACGAAAGACTTACCACCGTTGCCGCATCACGTTACCTCAACGAGACCGATACCCGCGGCAGCCGCCGCAAATCAGTCATTGATTCACTTTCAGCAGAAATCATATTGCAGAACACACTCGACAGGCTCAAAAATATGAAATGATCATATAATATGTTAAAAATGATATATTTGAAAAATATAATAGAAAAAGCGATATTTTGCAAATAAACCCTTTGACAAATTCAAATTTTTAGTGTATAATATATATATAAATTTTCCAAAAAAGTTTACAAAAAATATATTATTAAACGAAATGAGGTGTGAAAATGTTTGAGATCGGTGAACTCATGATATACGGAACCAACGGCGTATGCCGCGTAAAGGATATTTGCCATTCACCGTTTGACGCTGCAGACGAGAGACTTTTTTATACTTTATCTCCTCTCAACGACAATACGAATCTCATCATTTATTCACCTGTTGACAACGAAAGCGTTGTAATGCGACCGCTGATTTCCGAGGAAACAGCAAAAAAACTTCTTGATGATCTTGCAAATATAGGTCTTGTGGAAGTCCCTGTCGAGAAACGCCGACGCGATGTTTACCGTGACGTTATGAAAACCGGGGATCCCGCGGCTTATGTCAGTATAATCAAAACCGTAATGCACAGACGAAACGAATTCCGCCGTACCCGAAGACGTCTGCCGGATCTTGACAACGATTTTGAACATACCGCCAAGAACAGTCTTTACGGGGAACTATCCGAAGTTCTCGGAAAGACGCGTGATGAGATCCACTCAATTTTTATTACCGCCGTAGGTATGTAAAATATTTAAAAAAATGTGGTGTTAAAAAACTTGGTAACGAGTTTTTTAACACCACGACTTTTTTTATTTCTTATTCCTTCCGAACAGTTTTTTGAAAAATGATGCGATCGCATTTAACATCCGGTCACAGAAAGAATTTACTGCTGTCATGACTTTACCGCGTTCAGGTGTTGTATCGTCACCCTCTTCCACCGGCGTGTAGAAGTGTATGATTCCTGCGTTATTCAGGCTTTGGCAAAGTGCAAGTAATACGGGAACAAGCAATATGCCAACTCCTCCGTATACAAAGTTTCCGGCAAGCATGGCAAAAAGAGTTGCAAGTGGATGGATACCTACGCTTGATCCCACAATCTTCGGCTCAATTATGTTTCTGATTATGGAGATGATCGCCCATACTATCACAAGACCGATACATCTTCCGATATTTCCCGTCAGCAGACACACTATCGCCCATGGCATAAGCACAGTTCCGGAGCCGACAACGGGCAGAATATCAAACACAGCAACGAGTGCTGCGATCAGAACGGAGTTTTTGACACCGATGGCAGCAAGTCCGATAAGAAGTTCAATGAAAGTGATGAACATTATCAGTGCGTAGGAAAGAATGTATTTCTTCAATACAGCACCGAGATGCTTTGATACGTGATCGGCGGTTTCGTTGACTTTATCCGGTAATTGACGGCGGAAAAATGCCTTCATAAGGTCAAAGTCAATGAGCATGAATGTTGTGGAAATAATCGTAATGAGTACGCTGATAAGCAGATTCGGCAGAGAAGTTGCAATATTTGTGAGTTTTAACACGACAGAACTTGAAAAGTTTCCGATAGTTGTGCCGAGAGAAGCAATTATGCTTGATGCAGATTCTTCAATGGATATCGAATTGTCCTTGTCAAACTGCGCTATAAATTCGTTGAGACGTTCCGTTATGTCGTTGATAACGGGAACTATCGTTTCGCTGTAAAATCCCGGAAGTCCCTGAAACAGAGTACCAACATATTTTATCAGTTCAATAACGAGTAGCAATACCACGATTCCTATTGTTGCGTAGAATAGCAGCGCAACGATCACCGCCGCCGCCTTTACGTTCAGGTGGCATTTTTCATACAGAAATTTGGTAACGGGTTTCAGTATGACAGTTACGATCAGAGCAATAATGAACGGAAGCAGTGCCGGAAGTGCGAACCGCACAAGCAGTATAGACAGTCCGAACAATATCAGTATGTAGGTAAAATTAATTATGAATTTTCTGCGGTTTTTTGTTTTATCCGGAAGTTCGTTCATTTATTTTTTTCCTTTCATAGCGTTTGACTACGTTTGGTGGGCTGAAATCAATATATGATATTAATAATAATATCACAATGAATTTTCAGTGTCAAGTCGATCATGTAAACGAATTGAGTATTTTTTCGGACACGGGGGCGAATGCTGCCACTCTTTTTATGGCACAAAGCGTACCGAGGACTGCGCCGACATTGACATAACCGGAACTCTGCGCGACGGTCTTGCCGTTTTTGGCAATGAGCCGCAGCACGTATCTTCTTTCTTTATTTTTCTCAATGACATACTTGGGATTGTTGAGAACCGGAGTTTTCTCTCCCGTAATGCCTTCCGTATCTTCGAGCGGTGAGTCGCAGATCATCCTGACGGATGCTATCGTGTTGCGGCAGAGAGTCAGTGTTGATCTCTCCCCGCTTCTCAGCAGCGGAAGAGACGATCCCGAACGCAATTCAAAATAGTATCCGCCCTCAAATGCTTTGGTTATTTCATAACGTGCGCTCATATTCCGTTCCCGTCTGCGGGATCAGTGTTTTCACTCATCAATGATCCATCCTCGTCTGTTTCTTTATCTTCGCGTTCAAAAACATGATCACGCAGCCAACCGTCAATATATTCGTATACATCTTCTCTGTCGGTTTCGTTGAGTACTTCATGACGGTCGCCGGGAAAGAGCTTGACCGTCAGATCCTTTGCTCCGGCTCCGGCGATAAGTCCCGCAACCTGTCCAACGCCTTTTCCGTAGGATCCGACGGGATCTTCCGCTCCGCTGATCAGAAGCATCGGCAGATCTACCGGGATCCTTGCCGCCCACTCGGGTGTGCTTACACATGAGACCATATCAAACAGATCGAAATATCCCGCAGCAGTAAAATCAAAGGTGCATTTCGGATCGGCGGCATACTTTAAAACTCGCTCTGTATCCTTGGAGATCCATGATGCAGGATGAGCATTTTTCCCAAAGCGTTTCGTGTAGCCACCGAAAACGATTTTTTTGAGCAGTTTGCTGCGGTGGCGGTCTCCGCGTACAAGTCTTATTGACGCTGCAAGTATCTTTCCGAGAGTAGTGGGACTTTTCGTTCCCATAGTACCCATGATGATCGCCCCGTCGAGTTCCTCGGCATATTCCGAGAGATAAAGACGTGCAACGAAAGATCCCATACTGTGGCCGAGAAGCACGAGAGGAATGTCCGGATATTTTTCTTTCAGTATTTTCGTCATTTTATGCACGTCATCAACGAGGAGATTACCTCCGTTTTTTCCCCCGAAAAAGCCGAGATCTTTGTCATCTTTGGCTGTTTCTCCGTGACCGAGGTGGTCATTTCCGGCAAAAACTATACCACGGGCAGAAAGATGACGGGCGTATTCATCATATCTCGCGGTATGTTCGCACATACCGTGGGATAATTGTACTATCCCGCGTATTTCTCCTTCGGGCTCCCAGATCTTATACACAGATTCGTGTATTCCGTCAGTTGATTTAAAAGTACCTCTTATGGGTTCCATTTTTGCCTCCGTTAATCAGTTTTTTCGCTGTATGTGTCAAGAGCAAGTCTGACAAGAGTTTTGCGGTCGTTGAGTGAGGGATCGTTCAGTACAAGATCAAGCAGCATGGCCGTGATTCTGCCGATATCCGGACCGGCGGGAATCCCCGCAGAAATAAGGTCTTTTCCGTTTGCGGCAAGGTCTCCGACTGTGAGAGGATCCCCTTCACTGCGGATCTTTCCCAGTATCTGCATCAGTTCTTCCGCCGTACTTCCGTCTGAGGCAGTCTCTCCCCTCGCTCCGGCGGCAAGAAGAACATTTTCCGCGTGGATCCCGCAGTTCCCCGCAAATTTCCGGACCGAAAGCGGAGTATTATCATGCGGAAGCGGGAGAACAGCCGCCGCTACGGCTGATTGTATATATGCGTTTGAATATTTCAGTGAATGCATAGCGGTGCTGACGTCATCCCTGCTTTTCCCGCGCAGAATTGCACCAAAGCGGAGTTCCGGTATTGACGGTACCTTGTCAGCGGCAGCAATGTCTTCGCTTGTCAGTTGAGTCTTCGGTAATATCACGTCGGTAATTTTGGCATCAAGCATGAGTTTCAGAACTTTTGACGGTTTTTCTGCTGCGAGAATACCGTTAAGTTCAGCGGCTATCCGTTCGGCTGAGATCAACCGCAGTCTTTCACGCAATCTTTCTGCTGCGGCAAGTGTATCACCGTCAATATCGAATCCGAGTTTTGCCGAAAATCTGAACGCGCGGAGTATGCGCAGTGCATCTTCGGTAAATCTTACATTCGGATCTCCGACGCAGCGAACTGTTTTTCCCTCAATATCCTGAATTCCGCCGAACAGATCTTCTATTCCGTTTTTTTCCGAATACGCCATGGCGTTGACTGTAAAATCCCTTCGGGACAGATCTTCCCGAAGTGTGCGTGTGAATCTGACGCTGTCAGGGTGTCGTCCGTCAGAATATCCGCCGTCAACACGGAAGGTGGTGACTTCCACCCATTCGTCTTTCTCAGGATCCCCGTCGGAACTTTTTCCTCTGACCGTTATGGTGCCGTGTTTCAATCCTGCGGTAAATATCTTCATTCCGGAGAAGATCACAAGCATTTCTTCGGGTAGAGCGGAAGTTGTCACGTCGTAATCATGAACTTCACGCCCCATCACGCTGTCTCTGACAGATCCTCCGACAAGATATGCTTCGTGTCCGGCGTCGTTCAGCATTTTCATCACGGAGGATACGGAATCCGGTATTTTTATTCTGATTCTATCGCTTTCCACTTCATCCTCCGCTTAGACTTTATACTTTTCCATATTCTATTTTACCACAAAATTATTTTTTTGTAAACCGGAATAAGTAAAAAATCCGTTATTGAATGAAAAAAGACCGGATGTCATACTGTGATCTCATTTATCCGATCTTTTTCAGAGGTCCCCTTTAGTTTATTGCCATGCAGTTCAGAATGTAATATTGCAAAGAAGCATATTGTGATCAGATGTTCCGTCGCTTACGGTATCTACGGTATGAACGTCTGATGCCTCAACTCCCTCGGAACGAAGTATATTGTCTATGGTTTTCCACTTGTATGTTTTTTCGGTTTCCGCTGTGGTTTGCATTTCGGGAATAATACGACGGAGCTTTTCGGGAAATTCATTGAAATCTCCCATGCATATCACCGGCTCATCGGGATGTCCGGTACGGTATTCACCAATCACACGTTCGAGCTCGGTCATTGTTTCCGTGTTTCCTTCGTCGCTCTGGCATGACAGATGAGTATTGAATACTGTCAGCGTTCTGCCTTTGACATCAAGCCTTGCCCAACCGCATGATGTTCCCCATGTGGTGGTTTTCAGTACGTAATCAACAGTTTTTGATTCGATGATCGGATACTTTGACAAAATAAGCGTGCCGTATTCTCCGCCTTGAAAATCACGGATCTTAATGAAATACGAAAATGGATAGCACGCTCCCGCTGCGATCTCTGCCGGCATATCCGTGCCGTGACTTCTCCCGCAGCCGCGGTCGACTTCCTGCATACCGATAATGTCCGCTCCGCTCTTTTTTGCAGCGGATATCACGAGTGCCATATTTTCGGGAGAGAATTTACCTCCGTTTTTCTGTGCCGCTCCTATGTTGAACGACGCGACGGTAAGGGTAATCTTATTTTCTGACGCTCTCATTTTCTTTTCTCTTTCCTTTCCCGGATAATATTGACTTTTGTGTGTTTTGGGAGTATAATTTTTATAGAAGAATCTTTCAAATGGTATTTCAATAAAGGAGGATCATAAAATGCTTTTATCCACTCAGACCAGTGCCGCCGTGAACCGTGTAGGTTTTGAAGACGGTGTGATATTGCTTCATAATGCCGGCTACGATTGCCTCGATCTTTCGCTTTTTGAAATGATTAAGGACGATTCCGTTTACGTTGCCGACGATTGGCACCGCACCGTTGAGGAAAGACGCCGTTTTGCCGACGAACACGGCATTGTTTTCAATCAGTCTCATGCTCCGTTCGCATTCAAATGGGCAGACGACAGTATCAAGGAGGAAATCGCAAAACCGCGTATTGAGCAGTCCTTGGAGATTTCCGCAATGATGGGTGTTAAGATAGCCGTCGTTCATCCTCTGCATTGGTTTACATACAAGGGGTTTGAGGCGGAAGCCCGTCAGATGAATCTTGATTATTACCGCGGTCTTATTCCCATTGCCCGCAGCCTCGGAATCAAAATTGGACTGGAAAATATGTGGCAGAAGGACGTTAAAAGAAAATGCACTTCCGATGATGTTGCTTCTCATGCAGCCGATCTTGCTTCGTATATCGACGAGATAGACAGTGAATGGGTGGTTGCCTGCCTTGACGTCGGTCACTGCGGACTTATCGGAGAGGAAGCTCAGGATGCAATTCATACTCTCGGTCACGACCGCCTTCGTGCTCTGCACGTACACGACAACGATTATCAGGCTGACCGTCATACCCTGCCGGGACTCGGTCAAATGGATTGGAATGCCATTATGCACGCCCTGAAAGATATCGATTATCAGGGCGAACTTACATTCGAAGCAGACGCATTCTTAAAAGGGTTCGAAACAGATTACCTTCCTCAGGCGGCTGCTTTCATGGCGCAGACGGGAAGATATCTGCTCTCAAAAATCGGAGAATAAGTAGTTTATTTTGTTCAGTATTTTATCGGATATCCGGTCCGGAACTTAATAAAAATGCCACGGGATGCCGTATTACGACGTCCCGTGGTATTTTATTCAACTCACAGGGTATTGTTGGAGCCGAGAACGTCAACGATCTTGTGTCTGACCATTTCCTTGACGGCAATGCGGCCTGCGCCAAGATAATCTCTGGGGTCGAAAGCGGAGGGCTTGTCAACCATAGTGCGGCGGATGGCGGCGGTCATTGCAATACGGATATCGGAGTCGATATTGATCTTGCAGACTGCCATGGAAGCTGCCTTGCGGAGCTGTTCCTCGGGGATACCGATAGCGTCGGGCATCTGTCCGCCGAGTTCATTGATTTCTTTGACAAAGTTCTGAGGAACGGAGGAAGCACCGTGCAGAACGATCGGGAAACCGGGGAGTCTGCGGCCGACTTCTTCAAGAATGTCAAAACGGAGAGGAGGCGGAACGAGGATACCTTCCGCATTTCTTGTGCACTGATCGGCAGTGAACTTGTATGCACCGTGTGAAGTACCGATAGCAATGGCGAGAGAGTCAACACCGGTCTTGGTGACGAACTCCTCGACTTCTTCAGGTCTGGTATAGGAAGAATCGGCAGCGGAAACCTTAACATCATCTTCGATACCGGCGAGTTTTCCGAGTTCGCCTTCAACGACTACGCCGTGCGCGTGAGCATACTCAACGACTTTGCGGGTGACTTCAATGTTTTCTTCAAATGAGAATCTTGAACCGTCGATCATAACGGAGGAGAATCCGCCGTCAATGCAGGATTTGCAGATATCAAAATCTGCACCGTGGTCAAGGTGAAGGGCAAGGTCGATACCGCTGTCGGCGACGGCGGCCTTTGCCAGAGCCAGCAGATACTCGTGTCTGGCGTACTTACGTGCGCCGGCAGAGACCTGAAGGATAACGGGAGACTTTTCCTCAGAGGCAGCTTCGGTGATCGCCTGGATAATCTCCATGTTGTTTATGTTGAAAGCACCGATGGCGTAACCGCCCTCATAGGCCTTTCTGAACATTTCTTTCGTTGTTACAAGTGCCATTTTGTTTTCTCCTTGCAAATGAAAAGTTTTACTACTATATTTTACTCTTTTTTGCCGAAAAATCAATACATATCTTCAAACTTTGCGAAAAATATGAAAAATTTATCATTTTTCCCTCATTTTCCCGAATGTCATCCGATAATTCCGCCGTTTGCGGGGTCTGTTACCGACGCAGGAACGGTCGTGACCGCCGCGGCACCGTATGTTGGATCAAGTCCGCAGCTGACGGCAAGGGCAGAGTTTACCTCTCCCATTATGCCCTCGTCAAGGTGTCCGATCCTCTCACGCAGGCGACGTTTGTCAAGGGTACGGATCTGTTCGAGCAGAATTACGGAATCCCTTGAAAGTCCCGCTTTTTCCGCGTATATGTCAATGTGAGTGGGGAGTCTGGTCTTTCCCATTCTTGATGTGATCGCCGCAGCAATCACTGTCGGACTGTATCTGTTCCCGACGTCGTTCTGAATGATAAGAACGGGACGCAGTCCGCCCTGTTCAGATCCCACTACCGGCGACAGATCGGCGTAAAATATGTCGCCTCGCTTTATGTTGTTGATATACGTTTGGTTATTCATTTATAATTACCGTTCCTTTCAGAGTTGACCTTCTTTTGCCGCTTTTCGCCGTTACGGCTCTACGATTATATTTTTACCTTACCGAGCACTCTCTAAACGGCCAAAGGCAGATTTATCCGCAGGAATTTTATACCTTATGGCTCTCCAATACCAAGTATATGCCGCATGACACTGCGGCGCGAAGGATCAGATATTGTATTGCGGCGGCATTCACGTCGGATTTTTTCCGTTCAAAGGTAAAAAAATCTATGAGAATTGCGGTTTTCTGTTTTGGAAATCTCGGAAAAGGTATTGTGAGGGCAGTATACAGAAAAACGGGCTGCCGCATTAAGACAGCCCGTCAAAAACGGCGGTCAGGAGCCGCCGTTTTTGATATTTCTCCCGCGTATTTTTCTACGCTTTCTCCGTCGGAGGCACGCTTAAAATATCTCTGATTTTTTCCCGTTTGGGGGAAATACATCAGATTTCGTTCATATGATCTTCAAGTTCACTCTTGATGACCGATACCTGCGGACCGTAGACCACCTGTATACCGTCACCGCGTCGGATAACTCCTGCGGCTCCGCTCATTTTCAACAGCGAATCCGTAACGAGTCCGGGATCCTTGACGGTAACTCGGAGTCTTGTGGCGCAGGCATCCAGATTCGTGATGTTATCTTTTCCGCCCAGTCCGCGAAGTATCAGTGATGAAGTCGATTCGAGTCCTACGGCAGCGTCGGACAGTTCCGGTTCTTTTGCAACTTCCGCCATGTCGTAGGCACCCGCTGTCGCGGGTTTGCCGATCCGTTGGCCTCCGCGTTTCCTTTCCTCAACGTCGGCACGTGTATAAAGTTTCGTTTCTTCCGTGTCAGCTTCACGCCCGGGTGTCAGATAATCAAAACGCTTTATCATTACGCGGAATAGAGTGTAGTATGCCGCAAAGTAGATCACACCAACAAGAGGGATCATCAGCCAGTTCGTTTTTGCCGTTCCTTGCAGGATTCCGAACAGAGTCAGGTCGATCAGTCCTCCGGAAAATGTCATTCCCACACCCACGTTAAGCAGATGCATCAGCATATAAGACAATCCCGCAAGCAGAGAGTGGAAAACGTAAAGCACGGGTGCAACGAAGAGAAAAGTGAATTCAAGCGGCTCGGTGATACCGGTCAGCATTGCCGTCAGTGCTGCCGAAAGCAAAAGACCACCAGCAACTTTCTTTTTTTCAGGTCTTGCGCAGGTATACATTGCAAGTGCCGCTCCGGGCAGACCGAAGATCATCAGCGGGAATTTACCTGACATGAATCTCGTCGCCGCAACAGAGAACACTTCGGTGTTGGGGGATGCAAGTTCGGCAAAGAAAATGTTTTGTGCACCGTAGATAAGCGCACCGTCTATAACGGCGGATCCGCCGAGTCCGGTCTGCCAGAAAGGCAGATAGAAAACATGGTGAAGTCCGAACGGGATCAGAATTCTTTCAATGAAACCGTAAACGAGAGTACCGATATATCCGGAATTCAGCACAAGATTTCCGAGTGCAAAAATTGCCTGCTGAATATAGGGCCAGATGAAGAACATCAGTACGCCCACTCCGGTATAAACGACAGTCGAGATTATCGGGATAAACCGTGTCCCGCCGAAGAAGGAGATAACGGTCGGGAGTTTTATCTTGTAAAATCGGTTATGCAGGGCGGCAACTCCGAGTCCGACAATAATACCGCCGAAAACTCCCATTTCAAGTGACGTTATACCGACGACATTTGCGATACTTCCTTCAAGCAGTTCTCCGGATTCAAGTCTGCCGGTGATGCTAAGCAGAGTCGATATGGTTTCGTGCATGACGAAGAAGGCAATGGCTGCGGAAAGCGTTGCCGTCCCTTTTTCAGACTCCGCCATTCCGAGAGCGACGCCCATTGCGAAAATAATGGGCAGGTTATTGAATATGATCGAACCGACATTTGATAATACCGTCAGTATGGAGTTGGCTACCGTACCGGGTCCCAGAATTGCTGTCAGATTGTACGTTTCAAGCATTGCCTCGTTCGTCAGAGACGATCCGATACCGAGAAGAAGTCCGGCGATAGGCAAAAGGGCGATCGGGAGCATAAATGCCCGTCCCACTCTTTGAAGTACGCCGAAAAGCCGTGAGTCTCGTTTCTTTTTTTCGGGTTTTTTTATTGCTGCTGCTGTGTTCATTTCAGTTTCTCCATGACATTACCGCAGATACTCCGCCGCGTACCTGTCCGTATTTCATTTTCATTTTCTCGCCGGGTATTTTGTCGTTGTTTGAAATAAGCACGGGTGTTACCGTGTCGTATCCCGCGGCACGGATCGCGCCGAGATCTGCCATTGCGATCACGTCTCCGGCTTTTACCGTGTCGCCCTCGTTTACGGCAGGAGTAAATCCCATACCTCCGAGTTTCACCGTGTCAACTCCTATGTGGACAAGTACGTCAAGTCCGTCGTCGGAGTGGATGCTGTATGCGTGTTTGGTTTCTGTGATGCCCTCGATCTTGCCGTCAACCGGACTGTAAATCGTTCCGCTCGTTGGCTTGACGGCAAATCCTTCACCAAGCATTCCCGAAGCAAATGCTTCGTCTTCCACTTCCGACAGCGGGATCGCACTTCCGTCAGCTACGGCAAGTATTTTTGTTTGATTGAATAATCCCATTTTTTGTTGTCTTCCCCTTCTTGTTGTGCCGCATAATGCGGATTTTTCCTTCCTTATTATATAGATATAGTGAATAAAACTATTTCCCGTTTATTCCGATTGCCGTACCTGATTCTTAACGGGCAGAACGTATGGAGATGAGACCGACAGTTCGTCGGCACCGCAGTCAATAAAGTGCTGAGTCAGCGACGTGTCTGCGGCAAGTTCACCGCAGACGCCGATCCATTTCTTCATCTCTCCGCTGCCGGATACGTCAAGCTTGTTTCCTTCATTTTTTCCGTCGTTTTGTTCTTCTTCAAATCCTTCCGAGTGGATGCATCCCGCGGCGAATTTGATCAGCCGGAAAACCGCTTCGAGCTTATCTTCTCCCGTCATGAGCGGCAGAAGATCCGGATTCTGTCTGTCTGCCGCAAAGGTGTATTGACAAAGATCATTGGTCCCGACAGAGAAGAAATCAGCCTCACGCGCAAGTTCTCTGCCCATCACCGCCGAGGCGGGAGTTTCGATCATGATCCCGAGAGGGATCCGGTCTGCCACCGGAACGCCTGAGGCGCGGAGTTTTAACGCCTCTTCCGTCATGATTCTGCGCGTCTGCCGTATTTCGTCTGCGGAGATTATCATAGGAAGCATTACCGCAAGTTTGCCGTATACCGACGCACGGCATAAGGCGCGGAGTTGTGTCCTGAACAGATCCTCGTTTTGCAGGCAAAGGCGGATCCCACGCACACCGAGTGCGGGATTATCCTCGTGAGGCATATTTAAATATGGAAGAGTTTTGTCCGCACCGATATCAAGAGTCCGGACAACTACCGGTCCCTGCTTGTCCGACATGATTTCAAGTACTTTACGGTATGCGCGGAACTGCTCTTCTTCCGACGGTGCTTCACTTCTTCCCAAAAACAGAAACTCACTGCGGAAAAGACCGATTCCCTCCGCTCCCGCCTCGTGTGCTGCATCCGCTTCTTCCGCACTCCCGATATTCGCGAAGATCGCTATTTTTTTACCGTTTTTGGTTTCTGCGGGAAGATCCCGCACCTTTTCAAGTTCTTTTTTCCGTTCGGAATCACGTTTTTGTTTTTCGTAGAAGTTGTCGAGCTGATTCGCCGTAGGCTCAACGACAAGTGCTCCGGCGGCAGCGTCGATAATGGCGTATTTCCCGTCAAATCCAACGGGAATATTACCCGACTGCACCACCGCGGGAATTCCGAGCGCACGGGCAAGTATCGCGGAATGAGAGGTTAGAGATCCGGCAAATGTCACGATCCCGCAGACACGGGAGGTGTCAAGTCCTGCGGTCTCGCCCGGGGTAAGATCCCTGCTTACTACTATAACTTTTTCGGACGCCGCAGTTTTGCCGCCATCATTGGAAATCCCGCGATCGATCCCATACAGAATGTCTGCCACTCTGCCTCCGACGTCACGCATATCGGCGGCTCTTCCGCGCAGATACTCGTCTTCCATAGACTCAAATACTGCCGCCATTTCTTCGGTAACGTTTTCGGTTGCTTCCGCTGCGGTGACTCCTGAACGGATGAGGGATTCTATCCCGTCGGTAAAATCCGGGTCCGTCAGCAGCATATCGTGTATTTCAAAGATTGCCGCCGCATCTCCACCTGCGAGTTCGGCGGTTTTTTGACATATTTCGGAGATCTGACCGCGTGCTTTCTCACGTGCGTCAAAGAAAGCTGAAAGTTCCGTTTCTATGCCGCGGAATTTCAAAGCGGACGGATCTCTTTGCCGGTCATTCGCGGCAGAAATGAACTTTAATTTTCCGGCCGCCGCTCCGTCGTTGACACCGATTCCGTGAAATACCGCAGAAGCATCTTTCCCGCGGGCAGCGGGCGGATCCGTCCTGACCTGTGTATCCATGAAATAAATCCTTTCGTTTAGAAATGTGAGTTCTTCGTTTCAGCCGAGAGTGTCACGGCAGACTCTTTCAAGCGTCTGCGCTGCGAGTTCTTCGTCGTTGCCGTCAACGGTGAAGGTAAGTTGCTCTCCGTGGCGGGCACCGAGGCTCATAACCGAGAAAAGCCGTTTTCCGTCAACTTCTCTGCCGCTGCCGCCGCCGGAGCCGTTCTTTTTAATTCTTACGTCTGAGGAAAAAGCCTTTGCGGCGTTTACAAGTACTCCTGCGGGACGTGCATGGATTCCGTTTTCGTCGTTTACGGTATATGTGAATATCTTCAAGTTTTTCAAGTCCTTTCGTTCGGGATATGGTTTTACCGGTGGTTTTCGTGTTCCGGCAGTAATATTATGAAATGCAAACGGTGAAAATATGCACAAAAAGCTGTGCGAGGTGGAAAAGATTTCACGGAAACGGTTGATTGAGTTTCATTTGAAGTAATGAGCACAAAAAAACGAGGAATTTAAAAATTAGCTATTGCAAAACGGAATTCTTTGTGATATAATATAGCAACATGATAAAAAGCAATGCGTACAAATGAATATGGGGGTGTAGCTCAGTTGGGAGAGCATCGCGTTCGCAACGCGGGGGTCATGGGTTCAAGTCCCACCATCTCCACCAAAA
>JAKSOD010000020.1 GCA_024405755.1 Clostridia bacterium | reverse complement strand
AACGGCGGCTCCTGACCGCCGTTTTTGACGGGCTGTCTTAATGCGACAGCCCGCGCTTTTTTTGTTGTCAGAGTTCCTCGACCGTCAGGACGCCCTCAATTTCGGAAAGCAGTGCCATAACGTTTTCGTGTGGCATTTTCTTGCGGAATCTGACGGAAAATATCGCACTCGGATGAGAATTCACGGATGTACGCGACTTGGTGAATTCAATATCAGTTATACTCATATTATGTGCCGTCATTTCCTCCACGATCCTGTCAAGGTCATGCGGATCGGCAAATTCCACGTATACGTTCATCGAACGTGCGGTGGAAACAATGAAGTACTCAAATTTCGACAGGAACAACTCTGCGATAAGCACCAGGCATACAGCAAGCAGCGCAGCCTCATAGTACCCGGTACCGATCGATAGTCCGATTATGGCGGAAGTCCAGAGTCCTGCCGCAGTTGTAAGTCCCTTGACCTGTCTGCGGGAAGTTACTATTATTGCCCCAGCTCCGATAAAACCCATTCCGGCGATAACCTGCGCTCCGAGACGGGCAGGATCGGTATTCAGTCCGCGTGACACCATATACTGGCTCACAAGTGTTGTAAGTGTCGCTCCGATACAGATCAGCGTATGCGTTCTGAACCCAGCCGCACGGCGTTTTGATTCTCTTTCAAGTCCGATCAGTCCGCCGCATATCACGGCAAGGATAAGTCTCACGGCAATACCGGCTATTCCGACACCGCGAAGGACTGTCATTATTTCTTTGAAACTCATTTATCTGTCCAAACCTTTCTTCACGTTCTATCCGTCACAGCTCTTCCACAGAAATGACTCCGTCAAGCGTTGCTATGGCTGTTATGATCTCAACGTGCTGCCGTCTCGCCGGAAGTCTGGTCTCTATTATTACGTTCGGAGTTTCCGTTCTCAGTTCACGTACGTTTGTAATTTCCACGTCGTATACCTTTACGTTCAGTTCGTGAAGTTTGTCCAGCACATTTTTCAAATGAACGGTTTCAGTCATCATAACATTGATATTCATGTTATATGTCCGCGATGTCAGAAGTTTCTCCACATTGTTGAGTACGGAAATTGTAAGAAAAATGGTAATGCAGGCAAGTATCGCGCATTCATAGTATCCTGCCCCTATCGACAGTCCCATACATGCCGATGCCCAGAGTCCCGCCGCAGTTGTGAGTCCCTTGACCTGCTGACGTCCTGTGACCACAATAGTTCCGGCACCGAGAAATCCGATACCGTTTATGACCTGTGCTCCGAGACGTGAAACGTCAGTCTTTACTGCCGCTCCGCTGTTCAGTTCGGCAAGATAAAAACTTATGCTGACCGCAAGTGCCGCCCCCATGCAGACAAGTATGTGAGTACGAAAACCTGCCGGACGACGCTTTCTTCCGCGTTCAAGTCCGATTACTCCGCCGAAAATAACTGCCAGCGTAAGTTTGAACGCCGTGGCGGCAAATCCCGACCCGCGCAGACTGTCGATCCATTCCATAAATTCGTCCATTGAGCACCCTTCCTCCGCGCCTTTCGGGCAGATTCATTTTACACTTATGCGGGAATATGAAATTATTTCTTTCATATTCCCGACATATATCCGATTATATTAGATTTAATAATTATATCACATAAAATAAAATAATACAAGTCCATTTTTTGAAAAAAATTTTTTCGTATCATCAACCGGCATTTTCATATGCCTCTTTCACGTTAACGGGTAAAAAAGTATTGACAAATTTAATTTTCTGATTTATACTATAATTATCTATTTTTCAAAAAGGGATAGAATAATTATGAATATTCCCGAGTATTTCGGATCAATGGTTTTTGACGACAGCGCAATGAAATCGCGTCTGTCACAAAGCGTCTATTCCGCAATGAAACGCACCATAGATGATGGGCGTTCTCTTGATATCAGCATAGCCAATGCCGTCGCTGACGCTATGAAGGAATGGGCGATAGAACGAGGCGCAACCCATTTTACCCACTGGTTCCAGCCTATGACAGGTATCACTGCCGAAAAACACGATAGTTTTATTGTTCCCGCCGCAAACGGAAAAGTTATCATGGAGTTCTCCGGAAAAGAACTGATCAAAGGTGAACCCGACGCGTCCGCCTTCCCTTCCGGAGGTCTGCGTGCAACATTTGAAGCTCGCGGATATACCGCATGGGACCCCACGTCCTATGCCTTCATCAAGGAGCATACCCTCTGCATCCCTACCGCTTTCTGCTCATTCGGCGGGGAAGCACTGGATATGAAAACACCTCTGCTACGTTCCATGGAGGCACTGAATCGTCAGGCAATGCGTATTCTGCACCTCTTCGGAAACCAGAATGTCACTTCGATCAAGACCACTGTCGGGCCGGAACAAGAGTATTTTCTCATTGATAAAGAAATGTTCGATAAAAGACGCGACATTTACTACACCGGACGCACTCTGTTCGGCGCACGTCCTCCCAAGGGGCAGGAACTGCACGATCATTATTTCGGCGCTTTGAAACCCCGCGTTGCCGCGTTTATGAAAGAACTTGATGAGGAACTGTGGAAGCTCGGCGTCCTCGCCAAAACAGAACACAACGAGGCTGCCCCCGCACAGCATGAACTCGCTCCGATTTACACAACAACAAACATCGCGACAGATCATAACCAACTCACAATGGAGATGATGCAGCGTATAGCACCGAAACACGGTCTTGCCTGCCTTTTGCATGAAAAACCATTCGAAGGAGTCAACGGATCCGGAAAACATAACAACTGGTCAATTCAGACCAATACCGGCACAAATCTGCTTACCCCCGGCGACACTCCATACGAGAATGCGCAGTTCCTGATCTTCCTCTGCGCCTTTATCCGTGCGGTCGACGAGTACTCCGATCTGCTTCGTCTCTCTACCGCTACCGCCGGAAACGACCACCGTCTCGGCGGTCACGAGGCTCCTCCAGCCATTGTGTCGATCTTCCTCGGTGACGAACTCACATCAATACTTGATTCCATAGAGCAGGATACCGCATACAGTGCAGCGGAAAAACAGCCTCTGCGTCTCGGCGTTCATGTTCTGCCGAAACTTCCCCGCGATACTACCGACAGAAACCGCACCTCGCCGATCGCATTTACCGGAAATAAGTTTGAATTCCGTATGCTCGGTGCTCCCGCGAGCATAGCACTCACCAACGTGATGCTGAACACCGCCGTGGCGGAGTCCCTCAGCCTTTTCGCCGATGAGCTCGAAAATGCAAATGATTTTGAATCCGCTCTCCACGACCTTCTCCGCCGTACGATCCATGATCACCGCCGCGTTATCTTCAACGGAAACGGCTACGACGAGGCATGGGTCCGCGAAGCCACGGAAGTCCGCGGACTTCATAATCTGCGTACAACTCCCGACTGTGTTCCGAAACTGCTTGACCGCAAGAACATTGACCTTTTCGTCAAGCACAATATATTTACGGAATCCGAGTTGCGTTCACGCTGCCACATTATGCTCAGCAATTACTGCAAAGTACTGAACATAGAGGCCCGCACCATGATAGACATGGTACGCCGTGACATTCTTCCCGCCATCTCAGCCTACGAAGGAAAACTTTCATCCGCCGCCAATGAAAAGCGCAGTCTTTCATCCACAATCAGCTGCGGATATGAGGAAAAACTCGTACGTCGTCTATCTGTCCTTGCAGACACAATTTGCCGCTGCACGGATACTCTTGAAGATAATCTTACCGAAATCAAAACGATTTCCGACGTTTTCCCGCGTTCCGGAAAATATCGTGATATTATTTGTCCGGTGATGGAAGAACTCCGCACTGCCGTTGACGAAGCCGAAACCTGCACCGCGTCCGAATTCTGGCCTTTCCCCACATACGGAGACCTGCTTTTCGGCGTAAGATAAAAACAAATCAAAAATGCTGTCTCACTTACGTGATCCGGTACAACAAATCCTGCTCGGCGAATGAAATTTGCCGAGCAGGATTTTGTTACAAAAGGCGGTTATATATTATTTCAGTTTTTCTTCATAGGTCTTGTCGTTTTCGGATCAACAGCGGCACAGAGCATCACCATTGCGGCAGAACATATCAGTGCATTTGGCAGCATATAACCTCCGTTATAAACAAGTGAGTAATACCACACATCCACTCCCTCGGGAGCGTAACTACCCCAAAGCACTATTCCCGATAGGAAACTGCAAATGAACCTCACGGCAGATACTGCCGCGGCACCGAAGGCATATCCCGTAAGTCTGCCGACACGTGAAAATCTTTCAAAAGGTTTTGCAAACATATCTGCCGTTCCTAAAAAAGCAAATGCAAACACATAATCAAGCAGAATGCACGCTATTATCGCCCCCGCATTTCCCGCAGGCGGCACATAAAATCCCATCAGCATCTGCACTCCCGCAAAAATCAGTCCCGCGGCAAGTCCGCGTCCCGTTCCGCGCCGGTACGAATAGTACACGATCGGGATCGCACCGAGGCTGACCGATCCCCCATACGGCATCCTGAAAGGCAGCGGGATCAGTTCAAGTGCCACAGCGAGAGCCGCCATCACCGCTCCCTCTATCATTGCCGTCAGGCTATCGTGATTCCTTTTTCTTATTTTTTTTGATTCTGTTTCGTTTCTTCGGTCTTTCATTTTTATTTCCTCCTCAATATGATTAAAAAACAGAATTGCCGCCAAATGCGGCAATTCTGTCAGATTCCTCCCTTACGCCGGAATTATCCGTTTCAGGTTCAAAGGGTTCGGTACGATAAGTACCGTCTCAGCCGCACAAGCACCCCCGATTATTCAGTTGATTTCCGATATACGTCAGAAATAATAGTTTGGTTCCACTTCGCTGATCTTATACTTTGAAATAATATCGTCTTTGTATTTGATATCGTCCTTGTATTCTGCAAGTTTATCCGCTACGTAGTTGAGGAACATAGGAGTTACAAGATACTCGGCAAAGGACTGTTGGTTGCCCTGAGCATCTGTGAACACAAAGAAATCGGAGTTTATACTCTTGTCATATGCACCCTCGTCAAGTTCCAGCTTCTGAACAATAGTCAGATTATGGGTGAGTTCCACCATACGAACTTCTCCGACCGACATTTCAAGCAGGGTTTCATATATCTTTTGCAGATCGGCATCGTTTCCGTAGGCGGATTCGGCACTCATATATATTCCGTTGATATACATATCATCCGCTTTGTTCTCGTCGTATTCAAGCTCTACTGTCTCAAATGCAGTTCCCGTTCTGATCTTGGCTAACGCTTCATCTGCTTTCGATCTTGCAATTTCATTATCGGCGGTGCTCATTTCCTCATACTTTACGTATCCGTCATCGTCAGTCAGGTAATTCCCCTTTTCGTCGGTTGCGGGACGCTGATTCACGAAAATGCTGATCTGTTTCATACGGACATAATTTTTCTGATAATAAGCCTCAACTTCCGCTGCCCCTATCTTCTCTACCCCGTCGGCACCGTAAAGATAATCCTGAAGTACGCTGACTTTCTCTTCGATCAGCAGCACTTCACGCAGAATATCGGTATTCGCTCCGTATTTCGCAAGCATAAAATTAAGTTCCGACTTGTCACCGCCGCCGTAGGCTTCGATCAGTTCGTCAATGTATTCGTCAACCTCTTTAACATCTTTGTCCGACAGTTTAAGTTTGAACTTATCAAACAGATAAAGTGAGCAAAGATATGTCTTTGCGTTGTCAACGATATAATCTGTAAACAACTGATCGTATGTCTTCTTTGAATCGCTGTCGGTTATTCTCCATATATCGTCGGTACTTGTGAGTCCGTACTGTGCCTTTATGGAGGAACTGTAATATTCAAGGAATGTCGCCTTGTAACGGGAAAGCCAGAATTCGATCATATTTCCGGTTATCTTTGCGTCACCGAGTTCCATGGCGGTCTTACCGAGATTCGCGCAGGATGAGAGGGTCCCGACGAGCATAACGCAGGCAAGAGCCAGCGTCAGTATTCTTTGGGTGATTCTTTTCATTTTATATTCTTCCTTTTCGCTGTACGATTATACTATGGAATATGTTATCCCGTATATTATACAACATTTTCTCGTTTTTGTCTACTTGTTGCGACGGCTAATTTCAAGATATTTTTTGAATATTTCGCAAATTATACCGATAGGATCGTCCTGCCGACGCAAAGACAACGTCAGATACGGCTCTTCCGCAGGTGAAAGCCGCAATTTACCGGGGATCGACGACGAAAGTTCATTCCAGACCACCGGATCGAAGTCTTCGGGTTTTATCCGGTATTCATTTCCGTTCTGTGTCACGGAAGACACTCCGCAGGCTGCTGCGCGTGCACGCAGCAGAGAAATATCAAGCAGAAACAGAGCCGAAAGGGGCGGCTCACCGTATCTGTCGCAGAGTTCGTCATAAAGATCGTCAACATCCTGCTGCTCTTTGATATGAGCGATTTTTTTGTAAAGTGCCATTCTCTGCGCCGCGGAGGGAACATAAGTGTCGGGAAGATATGCATCGATATTCAAAGAAACGGTACATTCCGTCTCCTTCTCGGGAACCTCGCCGCGTTCTTCAAGAACAGCCTCATTCAGCAGTTTTACATAGAGATCGTAACCGATCTCATCAAGATGACCGTGCTGCTCGGCACCGAGAACACTTCCGGCACCGCGGATCTCAAGGTCACGCAGAGCGATCTGGAATCCTGCGCCGAATTCTGCATATTCTCTCACCGCTTCAAGCCGCTTTTCCGCAATCTCGGACAGTGCCTTGTATCTCGGAAATGTAAAATAAGCATAAGCACGGCGCGGAGATCTGCCGACTCTGCCGCGGAGCTGGTGAAGTTGAGAAAGTCCCATTCTGTCCGCGTTCTCGACTATCAGTGTGTTCGCATTCGGTACGTCAACACCCGTCTCGATAATGGTAGTGCTGACCAGCACGTCGATCTCACCCGCTATCATATCCCTCCATATATCTTCAAGCTGATCCTTATCCATTTTCCCGTGAGCCACCACGACCCTCGCCTCGGGGATCGCCTTGCTTATCTTTTCAGCGGTATGAGTTATGGAATCAACAAAATTATACAGATAAAACACCTGACCGCCGCGCCTTAGTTCACGCCGGATCGCGTCCATAATTATTATCTCGTCGTGTTCGAGAACGTAAGTCTGCACGGGAGAACGGTCCCACGGTGCTTCATCAAGAAGGGATATATCACGTATTCCCGTCATTGCCATATTGAGCGTACGGGGAATCGGAGTCGCACTCAGCGACAGCACGTCAATATTCCCCACACGCTGCTTGATCTTTTCCTTCTGTGCCACTCCGAAACGCTGTTCCTCGTCTACCACGAGAAGTCCGAGATCCTTGAATTTAATGTCCGACGAGAGCAGACGGTGAGTACCGATTATAAGGTCGATATCACCTTTTTCTATATCTTCGATGATCTTCTTCTGTTCTTTCGCCGTACGGAAACGCGAAAGCATTTCAATATTCACCGGGAACGACCGCATCCGACTCTGCGCCGTCTGATAATGCTGCAAAGCCAGAATAGTGGTCGGGACGAGCAATGCCACTTGTTTCCCGGCAAGTATCGCCTTGTAAATCGCACGGAATGCCACCTCGGTCTTGCCGTAGCCGACATCTCCGCAGAGCAGTCTGTCCATGGGAATTGCTTTTTCCATGTCAGCCTTTATCTCGTCAACCGCATCAAGCTGGGCATCAGTTTCGTCGTACTCGAATGCAGCCTCGAAATCCCCCTGAAAATCGTCGTCCTTCGGATAGGCAAATCCCGGACGGCGCATACGTTCAGCGTAAAGCGAAATCAGTTCCTTGGCGATATTTTTAAGTGAAGCCTTGGCTCTTGCCTTGGTCCTTCCCCATTCGGCTCCGCCGAATTTCGAAAGACGCAGAGTTCCGTCATCGGAATGTGCTCCGATATATTTTGACACGCGGTCAAGTTTTTCAACCGGCAAAAACAGTTTGTCACTCCCGGCATACTGTATCGTGATATAATCATGTACGGCACCGCCTGCGTTCATTGTGGTAATGCCCATATACTGACCGATACCGTGTTGTTCATGTACAACATAGTCACCCACACGCAGTTCCGCGTAAGACAGGATCCTTGCACTGCCCGTATCCTTATGCTTTTTTTCTCCTCTTGCGCTTTTTCCCCGGGCAGAAGTCCGCCCCGAGTCAGCAAGCAGAGAAATGAAAGCAATACGCGGTGTGGGAAGTTCAAATGGCTGCATGGGAGACGAGGACAGCACGGCGATCTCTCCCTGACGCAGATTTGAAAGTGCCGCCGAGTCTGCTTTTTCGGTTTCTCTTGCGTTGAATCCCCATTCCGACAGCATACCGGCGTAATTTTTCGCCTGGATTTCTCCCGAAGTCATAAGGATAACACGATATCGACCGGAAACGTAACCTTCAAGTTCCTCCTTCAGAAGCACTTCGTTTTCAGCACATGAAAGCGAATGTTTGGAACGGAATCCGAAAAGTCCGCCGAGTGCCATACCGGACACGCCCTGCATCAGTGAATCAAGCAGTACCGTGGTGTGGGTATCGTAAAATCTGCCGAGCCTTTCCGAATCTGCGGAAAACTCAGCAAATTTTCCCGCAAGACTTCCGGCAACCGCAAGATTTTCAGCCTCCTGGCGCGCACGCCACTCGGCTCCTTTCAGTCTTTCTCCGACTGCGGCATTTCCACGGACTATGCAAAGCGTCATACTTGAAAAATAGTCGAGAAGACACGCTTTCTGAGGATATATCAGGGTAACGTATTTATCAAGGAAACGTACTTCTCCTCCGCTCTCCGCGGCGGCGTTCACCGCCGTCAGTTCGGCATCAAGCTGATCGTTGAGTCTTGTATCCCGGGAACGGTCACGCAGTTTTCCTATCTCACATGCGACCTGCCGCAGCTGTTGTGTGTCGGCAACGATCTCGCGCGCGGGGGGGAATACCGTTCCTCCGATATTCTCGGTAACGCGCTGTGTAGCCGGATCATATCTGCAAAGCCTGTCAACTTCGTCGTCAAAAAACTCAACTCTCACACAGTCAGTCGAATTTCCACCGATTGCATTGAAACATACGTCGATTATCCCGCCGCGCCGCGCGAACTGCCCCGCGCCTTCCGCAAGATCGGAACGGGAATATCCGCCGCAGATCAAGCGGCGGACAAGCTCGTCCGGATCTATCCTGTCACCCGAATGAAGTTCCGTTACCGTTTCGCGGAGAATATCGGGCGGCATTGTATATGCGAGAGCAGCGTCCGGAGTTGTCACGACAACATCGGTTTCTCCCCTCTGTACGGACATCAGCACCGCAAGGCGTGCCTGCTCAAATTCTCTGGAAGCGGTAATATTATAAAAATTCATATCCCTTACTGGATAAAATCCGGAACGGATCCCGAAAGAATTGAACTCGTCGCACATCCGGCGGCAGTCTTTTTCCTCGGCGCACAAAAGGAGCAGAGGTCTGCCTCCCGGCACATCCTCCGCAAGAGCCGCACACAGAGCATCCGCCGCTCCGTCGCTGAGTCCCGTCACCATTATCGGCTTCGGTTTCCCGCGCCTTTGCTGTCTTACTGCGTCTGCAAGCTGCTTGTATTCGCCGTCTTCACGGACTGCGGCAGAAAAAATATTACCTGCATTTTCATTTATTTTATTGCTGTTTTTCAAAATAGAACTGCTGTTTTCCAAATTAGTTCTCCGTTCCGTGATCTGCGAACTTTATGCCTGTTTTGAGTTGCAGTGCTGCATTGCCTCGTCAAATTTACCGTTCAGTATCATTTCAACACCGTCTGCGGCAGTGTTGAGAGCCGATTCGAGTTTTTTCATTTCCTCATCGGAAAAACGTGAAAGCACCCAATCCATCAGGGGCATATCCGCAAAAGGTTTTGCACCGACACCGACGCGGATGCGAGGGAAAGCGTCAGAGTTCATCTGATATATAATGCTTTTCAGTCCGTTATGCCCGCCTGCCGAGCCGTTTTTGCGCACGCGCAAACGTCCGACATCAAGATAAATGTCATCAACCAGTACGAGAATATGGTCGGGAGCGATCTTGTAGAACGCCGCCGCCTCACGAACAGCTTCTCCCGAAGCGTTCATAAAGGTTTGCGGAAGCATCAGAAGCACGCCGTGACCTGAGATTTCCGTCTGAGCGGTAAGAGCATGAAATTTCGATCTGTCACAGCGGACTCCGCAGCGGCGTGCGATTATATCCATACCGAGGAAACCGGCGTTGTGACGGGTACGCTCATAATCACGTCCGGGATTTCCGAGTCCCGCAACAATCCATTCAACTGCTTTTTTAGGTGCCGCGGAAGCTGTTCCTCCGTCTTTTTCTATCTTTGCGAAAAGTTCGAATATATCACTCATTTTTATCCTCCCGATCAGGTTTCTTCGTTTTTTTCTGTCAAAACCGTCGTAATCCACATTCATTCTGCAGTAAATCAAGCAATTTATGCAAGCAGGAACGCCCCGCCGGGAACATCCCGCCGAGGTTGATTTTTTATTTTCATAATTATATCTCATTTGCCGGTGCTTGTCAAGAATTTCCGCTGCTGAAAAAGCAGCACCGTAACAAAAATCAGGGGGTAAAAAACTCGTTCGGAGTATTCTTCCCCCTGACACGTGATTTATTTGCTCATCTTTGCGTACAGTTTCCAGCCGTCTTCCTCATTGAAGCAAGCGATAATGCCGGATGAAGCGTTGGTTATTTCCGAATACCTGAACGGAATGACGATATTCCCATTTGAATCAATGACACCGCGTACACCGTCTGAAAAGCCGATAACGCCGAGTCCTTCCACGAAAGGTGCGGCATAGGTGAACAAAGGCTGAGCGACCCAATACCCGTCTTTGTGATAATATCCGTATCTGCCTTCTCTTTCGAGGAGGAGTATTCCTTCGGAATACGATACAAGGCTGTATCCGTCGGGAATATGATACTCTCTGCCGCCAAGGTCGACAAGAATATCATCATCGGCATCGTATACGTTGATGTTGTAACTCAGACGCTCACAACGACGCAGGCGCATAAGTCCATGATCGTAATAAAAATATCCGAGCTGATACACATCTCTGTCAAACGGCTCGGTGTAGAATTCCGTGGTGTACTGTCCGCCTCTCGAAGCATCACTTCTGAACGAACGGTTGAGGTAGATCACGCTCTTGTCGGATGTATTTATCACACGGATTATCCCGTTGTCATCAACGGTCACGGCGCGGCCCTCTCGGAAATTGAATGCTTTTGCGTATTTATACGCTGTCTGCCATGAAATTGTCTGATATATATAGGAAGTATATACTCCCTCGTTTACCGTCGTTTTCTTCTCATCTGTCTTCGGGCGGCTGTTCCCGTAGGCGAATCTGTATGCATTGAAAACACGGGAAACTATAATGGAACTGCTCTTTTTCGGTTTTGTAGAGGGAGTCGGAGCGGTAGTTGCCGGATTATCCGTTTCCGTTTTGCTGTCTGTAATGAGTCCGGTATCGGTACCCGTATCACTTGGAGAGGGAATCTCAGAATCCGCAGGATCCGACGAGGAAGTTCCGTCTGAAATCTGAGGCGCATTCTCCGTGACTTCGCCGTTCGCGGAATCCGTACCTGATGAAGCGTTCTCCGGGCTTCCCTCAGAATTGTCCGCTGCGGACGAATCCGCCAATACTGTATCTTCCGGTGGAATATCCGTTACGGGAGGCACGGGAAGTGTTGCATTATCTGAGGAAACAGAAGGATCCTCGGGAACGGAAGCCGTTGACGTATCTGCCGGAACCGACGTATCGGTCAATGGAAAAAGATCGGATGATTCCGGAACTGCCGAAGTTCCGGATGTACCCGTTGCCGTGGCTTGTTCCGCTTTTATCTTCGCTTTCGCAATTTGAAGGGCATCTCTGAAAAGCCTGTTGTAAAAGATTCCGGGACGGTACTCAACAGCGACCTGTTCCGCAAATTCAGGATCGGTCTCGTAAAGTTCCCTTGCTATCTTGTAGTCAACTCCGTATCTTGTATAGTACGAAGTGGAATCCATATCATACGTAACAGTTACATCCTGACGGGTATAGTACTTGTTCAGACTGCAGTCGCTTTTTCCGAAATCCGGCGCGTAGTCAAAATAAAGACCGCGTCCGTCAGTCTCCGGATCATAATCCGAAAGTTCAAATCCGCCGGTTATATCGTTCAGATAATAATACTTACCGCCGTTTATGAACAACGGACGGTCTGAGGTGTCACGGGTATATGCGGGAGTGACATCATCGGCGGGATATGTGCCTATCAGCTTTCCGTATGAATCGTATATCGTCACAGTAAGGACGTTATTTACGGTCTTTCTCTCCGGCAGTGAGATCGGAGACACCTCGGTGCCCTCACCGTCGGATTCGTCTGACGGTGTCTTTGATGAATCAGGACTGACTGTGGTTTCGGGTACGGAAATATCGTCAGCACCCGGCTCTGTAACGGAAGTCTCAATCGCTGATGTTTCTGACGGAATGATTCCGGACTCTGTTACCGTCGTCTTATCCTCCGCAGTAACGGTCCCTTCCGAATCGGTTTCCGGAACGGATACCGTTTCCACGGAATAATACGTTATCTCCGTGGCATCCCCGATCCCGCTGTCAACTATGATATAACCCATATAGAGTTCAATCTTTGGTCTTTCCGAAGTGCGCTCCTCGAAAGATTCGATCTCACGGTATCCTCCCTCATAGCGCAGGGGGACACGTACTGTCTCGGTTTTTTTGTTCCCGTCGGTATAATTATTGAGATCGTCTCTCGGAAGTTCGAGTTCCGCAATTACCATACCGTCTTCGTATCGCAGATAACTTATGGTATATTTCGCTTCAAGATAATCCTCAAACGTCATACCGGGAACAGCCGGAACATCAGGTATGTCCGTCCCTTCTTCGCTGACAAAGTCAGTATCGTCCCCCGTCAGCTCCTGACCGGTCGTCGGAACGGAAGTTCCCGATCCGTTATCCGAAGGAACATTACTGATATCGGAAATGTTGTTTCCCGTTTCAAGTCCTTTTAAATACTCTTCCAGTCTGCGCTGTTCTTCGGTCTTGCCGTCTCCATGTCCGAGAAAAGGCAGTTCGATATATCCGAGAGAAAACAGCATAGTCCCGGAACAAACGGCAAAAAACAGCAGTACTGCCGTGATACGTACAATTATTTTTTTTATCAGATTTCGGTTCTTCAAATTCCGTCCTCCGTTTTGGCGCGTTGTTTATTTATGGTATCTTGTTCCTTTGATAATACCGAAAGAACGGTAAACAGTCTCGTAGAGCATAACTCTGAACAGCCGGTGCGGAAATGTCATTTCAGACAGAGAAAGGCGCAGATCCGCATTTTTTTTGATAGACTCGTCAAGTCCGAATGAACTCCCGATAATAAAGCAAAGAGAAGAGTGCGTCGCCGTTGCCGCTTCTATTTTCTCCGCAAGTCCGACGGAGGAAAAACTTTTTCCTTCAACGCAGAGGGCAACTACATACGATTTCGGCGGGATCGCCGCACGGATCCTTGCCGCCTCTTCGGCAAGTGCGGCGGCGATCTGTCCTTCGGACGGGTCCTCGGGCAGACGCGCTTCTTTCAGTTCGCAGAGTTCCGGGCGGCAGAATGCTCCGAGACGTTTCTGATACTCGGTGCATGCGTCACGGTAATACTGCTCTTTCATATTGCCCACGGCAATTATTTTCAGATCTATCATTCCGTCACCGCCGTATGAAAATACTCGTTTACCGTATTGAGATCTGTAATATCAAACATCACGGGACTGTCGCAGGAGGCGATCTTCATTTCCGGGAACACCCCTTCCGCATTCATCACGTTTTCAAAACAATTTTTCGCCGTTTCGGGCGTGTTGTTCACGGGTGATAGATGTGCCAGCAAAAATGCCCGCGTTCCGTTCTTTGCAAGTTTTGCGGCAAAATGTGCAGCAGTATCGTTTGACAGATGCCCTCTGTCGGAGAGTATACGCTGTTTCTGATCCGGAAGGTAAGGCCCGGATTTCAGCATTTCAACGTCATGATTTGATTCGAGAATAATGCCAAGGCATCCGCCGAGTCCACGTTCCACGGAGCCGGTCACAATCCCGAGATCGGTACAGACTCCGAAAGACATTCCCGCTTCTTCGCCGTCTTTAACGGTGATCCTGTATCCCACCGAGCATCTCGTATCATGAGATGTCGCAAATGAAGTTACCCTCACCCCCCCCACGTCAACACTGAAAAGGATCGGGTGACGGACGACAGTCCCCGGAGCACAGATATCTTCAAGATCTTCCGCCGTTTCTCCCGCGGCGTGTACAGTCGTGCCGAATTTTTTAGTCCAGACTTTCAACGCTCCGACGTGATCAATATGCGGGTGAGTCACGAAAACCGCACTCACCTGATCGGGGGTAATGCCGCAGGACAACAGGGCATCTGCTATGTATTTTGCGGACCTTCCCGCGTCTATAAGTATCACGGTTTTTCCGAGTCTGAAAAGAGAACAATTTCCTTTTGAACTTGAAAAAAGCGTGCCGAATTGAATTATTTCCGTCATCTCAGCCTTTTTATCAGAATATCAGAACAATTTTATATCGAAATATTTGTCGATAACAAATAGTTTAAGCATATCTATCATCAGTGTAATGACCAGAGGAAAAATCACCATAAGCATCCAACGGGATTTTTCCTCTCTTTTTGCGACATCGTCAAGATACTCTTTCTTCTCTGTATCAGACATTGTGTCGGGCAGCATATCGTATGTAACTCCGTGACCCGTAAAAGCGCGGTTGTAGGCAAAATACGCCACCACAAGCACAGCGGCAGTTATGACGTACGCTCCGACCGTATACGCGGAATATTCACCGTGTGCAATATTCATATAATAGTAAAATACTATCGCAATTATCGTATAAAGCATCAGCAATCCGGCTCTGTGCCAATTAAAGGCTCCTATCGCTTTTTTAAATGACCCCACTGCCCGGACCTCGTTTTTTTCTTCGATTCTCTTCTTTTTCATTTTCTGTATCCGTTTTTTATGATTTGATCAGTTTAATTTAACAGCACCCACGGGGCGGATACGAAGCATATAGCAGGTACCTTTGCCGAAAATGCCTTCCATAAGGCTGCGGAATTCCTCCGCATCCTCATCGGGAACATATGCCTGAACAGTACCCGCAAATCCTCCTCCGTGAACTCTCCACGCCGAAGCTCTGCGGCAGCCGGAAAGATATCTGTCACACAGACAGAGCGCGAGGGAAATTCCCTGCCGGGCAGCATTCTGCACAGAATAGACATTCTGTAAATAGCAGAATGAAGATCTGCCAGATTCTCTGACCTTCTCGAAATATGCCTCAACATCACCCGCAAGCAAAGCCGCTTTTTGCATATCGACTCGTCGGTTTTCATCATAGAAGTGCAGTGCGCGCATTATCGCACGGTCACCCACCACAGTGCGCAGACGCGGAATTGCAGTCAGAACGTCGTTCTCATCGACCTCACGCAGCACGTTATGTCCGAACTCGGCTGCCACCGCCTTCATTTCGGCGGGTACAGCGGCATAATCCGGCGTCAGATCCGCATGGTTTCCCCCCGTGTTTACGATACAGAGGCGGTATCCTGCCGCCGTCAGGTCAAAATCGAGTTTTTCAACCCTCGGACACGAAGGATCTTCAAAATCAATGGACACAATACCGCCGGCGGCACAGGCGACCTGATCCATCAGCCCGCAGGGTTTCCCGAAGAATTCGTTCTCTGCGTATTGCGATATCTTCGCGACTGTCAGAAAATCAACATTTCCGTCGTTATAAAAATGAGATAATACAGTCCCGATCATATCCTCAAAAGCAGCCGAAGACGAAAGTCCCGATCCTTTGAGTACATCAGACGAAGTAACGGCATCAAATCCACCCACGGCAAATCCTCGGCGGCGCATTCCGTCTGCAACACCGGCAATTATGGCGTCGGAATGTCCGAACCGCGCCTTATCCGGAGCATTGAACACGGAAAGATCGACCGCATCCTCCGGGAATCCTTCGCTTTTGACACGGATAACTCCGTCGGTGCGTGGAGAAGCGACGGCTATGATATCAAGATCCACCGAACCCGCGATCACCCTTCCGTGATTGTGATCGGTGTGGTTTCCCGAAAGTTCGCTGCGGCCGGGAACGGAAAACAATGACACGTCATTTCCGTCTCCGTAACGGGAGATAAATGTGTTAAGAATGGAAGCATAACGTTCCCGTGCAGCGGCGATCCTGTCTTCCTCGTCACCGTATATTTTGGAAAGCATCAGATCAAGTCCGCCGTCAAGTACGCTTTGGAGAAGTTCGGTTGCATTCAATTTTATGTAGACATCCTTTCGGTATTCTGGCGTTTGACGCCTGTTCTGGTGTTGGAGGTACATATATACATTCAAATTATATCACATTCGCCGCGTAAGACAGTTAATAATTTGTATACCTTTTCTGAATTTTCATAACATATATTTCAATATCTGCCGGATTCCGCTTGATTTTTGACTTTGCGTGGAATATAATATACTTCGTTGATCAGAAATACAGCAAAAAGGAGCAGAAAACGGTGGAAAGTAAAAAATGCGAACTCTGCCCGCGTCGCTGCGGAGTTGACCGCCGCGTCTGCCGCGGATTCTGCGGGGCTCCGGCGTCATTGCGCGTAAGCCGCATATCCCGGCATATGTATGAAGAACCTCCAATCAGCGGAAAACGCGGATCAGGAACGGTTTTTTTCTCCGGATGCTCACTTCGCTGCGTCTACTGTCAGAACGGAGAACTAAGCCGTGACTGCCTCGGAGAAGATATTTCCGCCGACCGTCTTTCAGAATTATTTCTTCAAATCAATACTTCCGGAGTACATAACATAAATCTGGTAACTCCCACTCACTACGCCGATCTGATCTGCGCCTCCCTCAGAGCCGTTAAGGATCAGCTTACCGTTCCCGTGATCTGGAACGGAAGCGGTTACGAAAGAGAAGAGACTCTTGAACTTCTCCGCGGACTTGTGGATATTTATATGCCGGATTTCAAATACTTTTCTCCCGATCTCGCCGTCCGTTATTCCGGTGCCGCGGATTACGCACAATACGCCGTGCGCTCTTTGAAATTCATGTATGATATGCTCGGTCCCGTCTCTTTCGACGGGAATTCCGACGATTCAGGCGACAAAAGAGGACTTCTGACACGCGGACTTCTCGTGCGTCATCTTGTCCTTCCCGGATGCCGGAATGATTCAATAAATGTTCTCCGTCTGATTGCCGACACTGTTCCCGTGGAGAATATTCTTCTCGGACTGATGAGTCAGTACACACCGGATTTCTACTTGGGAGATGAAAAGAATCTCAGAAGGAGAGTAACCACATTTGAGTACGAATCAGTCAGGGCAGAAGCCCTCCGCCTCGGTTTCGACGGTTATATGCAGTCTCCGACTTCAGCTACAACTGCCTTCACACCGCCATTTACAGGCAAACTTACCGTGGAATTGTAAAATAACGTTGAAATAAAAAAGGGACTGTCTCACTTACGTGATCCTGCCCCTTAAATCCTGCTCGGCGAATAAAAATTGCCGAGCAGGATATATTTTTCAGAGTTCTGCGCCGCGTGCTTTAAGCACGCATCTTACCGCAGCAGCGGTAAGATCAGACGGTTCAATTCCTTCAGCGGCACAAAGTGATGCGGCAACTCCCGAAGCCTCTCCCACTGCCATACAGATTGCCATAACTCTGTACGAAGCATGAGCACGGTGAGTTCCCGAAATGCATCTTCCGGCTGCAAGAAGTCCCCCGACTCCACGAGGGACTAACGCACCATACGGTATATCGTATGGCTCGGCATGGTGAGAATGCCCTTCAGCCTGTCCGCCGCCCGTCGGATTATGTATATCAATAAGAAACCATGCATTATGCACAACGGCATCTTCGCGCTTTATTCCCTGCTCTACGGCATTGTCATCAACGGATTCAAGACCGCGAATGCGGCGGGATTCCCTGACTCCGACAGTGTCTGCGGAACATTTGAGTAAGCAGTTTTCATATCCCGGGACATATCTGCGCAGGAATTCCAGACATTTGTCGATCTGACGGCGGAGTTCGATCTCCGCTTTCGCAACAGACTGAGGGTCAAGCGGGCTGCATCCGTTTATCTGAGTGGCATTCACTGAACGCTCTCCCGCTCTCACCGTTCGGTGCAAACGAACGATACTCACATTTTTCGGGAGTTCTCCTTCCGAATTTTTAAGGCGGCAGAGTTCACGGTACTCCATTCCTGCGTATTCACCCGACGGAATCTTTACGGGATCGGTGCCGCCCCACGCTGTAATGGCACAACTCTCGTCAACGTTTGAAACGGTGAATTCAAGCGTCAAAGGCTGCAATGCTCCGTCACTCTCACGGCCGATGTCGATCTCACAACCTGCGGCGGCACAGATGCATCCGTCTCCGGTTGCGTCAACGGTTACGGAAGATCTCACAGCCTTCAGTCCCGATTGAGTGGCAAAGACAGCTCCCGTCACCTTGCCGTTTTCCTTTATTACATCAACAAACGCGGATCCGAGCCACAGTATTACACCACTTTCCTCAATCATCCGGTCAAGCACCGACTTTGCCGTTTCCTTGTCCACGGGGATCTCACGTCCGTTTCTCGAAGTCACCTGTGGGGCATCGGGATCTTTTTCTCTCAGGCGCGATACGATCTCATCATACATCGTACCCCGGCTCACAGCTCCGAGAATAGGATCAACATGTCCCGACGTCAGCATACCGCCGACCGTCCCGTATCTTTCTGCAAGGAGTACTTTTGATCCGTGTCTTGCCGCCGAAATTGCAGCACATATACCCGCAGGTCCTGCCCCAACGACGAGAACATCATACTTACCGCAGTACGGAACTGTTTTTACGTAATCATAAAATTCGTCAGTACAAACTCGCATCATAATTCCTCCAAGTTAATTTATTTCAAATAAATTATATCATATAAGATCATATAAGTCAATAAAAGACTTGACAAACAATTAAGATGATATTACAATAATAATACATTAATTTGATTCATAAGGAGAGAAAAATGCTTATCAGTATAAACTCCGGAATTCACAGCGCACGGCCGGACGGTATCCGTTTCGATATGACAGAAATGCCCGATGTCCTTGCCGACGCAGGATTTGAATGCATTGACGCCAACTTCTGCGCGTCAATATATAAGGATCTGCCGAATAAAATCTGGGAACCGATTCTCGACGGAGACGAAAAGGAATGGAAAGCCCGTGTTGCAAGAATCGGTGAACGTGCCGCCGCACGCGGACTGCCCATAAGGCTGTCCCACCTCCCATATTTCAAATACGCCGACAGAAGCGACCCCGAACTCAGGGAATTCCGCTATGAAATGATCCGCCGTTCGGCGGAGGCTGCCGGTATGCTCGGGATTTCCTGGACAGTTCTCCACGTAGGAAAAACCGTTGATGCCACCCTTGAATTCGCACGCGATATCTGCCGCACGGTAAACGGTTACGGTGTCGGTGTTGCTGTGGAAAACAGTCCCAAATCCACCATCGATGTGCTCTGCGAATCTGTGGACACACTTGCCGCCGAAAGATATAATGTCGGCATCTGCTTTGACACGGGACACGGACACCTGACAGGAGCTTCTCAGGGAGAGATGCTCGATAAGATCGGCAGCCGACTGCGTATGCTTCATATTCACGACAACCACGGAGAAAAAGACGAACACCGCGAAATCGGATGCGGCACTATCGATTGGGATGACGTAATGACTTCCCTTGCCCGTATCGGATACGATGGCGATTTCAACTACGAGATCAACTCAGCAAACATTCCTGTCGAAGGCAGAGCGGAATATTATCGTTCCCTCGTCGCCGCTGCCCGTCCTCTCGTGGACAAATTCGAGGCGGCACGCCGGTCAATAAACAGGTGATACCGATTACAGATTCCATGTCGGTTTTTGTTTTTGTTTTTGATTTACATTGCTTTTTTGCTAAAAACAAAAATCAGTTTGACTCCTGCCGTTTCTCGAAAGAGCCATAAAGACCCTGCCAATATGAACATGGCAGATACGGATACTCTCATTTCAGAATAAAACTGCAATGGAAAAAACGACAACAATTCAAAATATTCAGCCCGAGGAAAATTTTTCCGCGGGCGCTATTTACATCAGCAAAAGAATATGTTATAATAATATGATTTGGAATAATTCGCTCTTTTCGGGACTCAAAAAGGAGACAACAATTTGAATATCGATTGGAACAAGATAATATCACGACTCGCTGAGGCATCACGTACCGCTGTTGTACGCCTCATCTTCGCAGCCATCACTCTCGTTATCGGCTCCTTCATCATAAAATTTATAATAGGAAGACTGCCCGGAATCAAACGAAAAAAGGATATCGACCCTACGGTACGCACATTCCTCCACTCATTCACCTCCATTGCTCTGTGGATAATCCTCCTTGTCTGTATCGTCGCCATCCTCGGTGTGCCTATGGCATCTGTGGTCGCAGCGATAGCATCAGCCGGTCTCGCAATAGGTCTTGCAATGCAGGGTTCACTCTCAAATTTCGCCGGCGGAATAATGATCCTGCTTTTCCGACCCTTCGGAGTTGACGACTTTATCGAATCATCTGGCATCAGCGGAACAGTCATAAGCGTCGGTATCTTCTATACCGAGATCCGCACCCCCGATAACAAGCACATAACCATTCCAAACGGCACAATGATGAACTCCACCGTCACGAATTACTCAAAAGAAGCCATAAGGCGCGTTGACATTGATTTCAGCATTTCTTACGACGCCGATACCGACGCCGCCTGTGAACTCATAAAAAAAGTGATCGCAGATAACGAACTGATAAAAACATACCCCGAGCCTTTCGTTAAACTTACCACACTTGGAGATTCTTCCGTGACGTTGACAGTACGCGTGTGGGTTGATCGGGGAGATTTTCAGAATGTCAAACACGCTCTCATACGTGACGTACGGCATGCTCTCGACGGTGCCGGAATATCAATTCCATATCCTCAGCTTGATGTTCACGTAAAATAATCCAAAGAATATTCTCCCCAACCGAAAGGACATAAAAAATGGAACAGATCCGTTCAGCAGAAATTCTTTGTGTTGGCACCGAACTTCTTCTCGGTGATATAGTAAATACAAATGCCGCTCTGATGGCAGAACGACTTGCCGCATTCGGCATTCCCGTCTACCGTCAGACCGTAGTCGGAGACAATCCCGCACGTCTCAGAACCGCACTGGAAGAGGCATATTCACGTGCCGATACTGTTTTTCTCTCCGGAGGTCTCGGACCGACCTGCGACGATCTGACCAAGGAAACCGTCGCGGAATATTTCGGTCTGCCTCTGTATCTTGATGAAGAATCCCTTGAAAGAATAAAAAAATACTTCTCCGATATAGGACGGCGTATGCCGGACAATAATATAAAGCAGGCAATGATACCGGAAGGTGCCATGATTTTTCGCAACGACTGGGGAACAGCACCTGCGATCTGCATTGAGAAAGACAGAAAAACCGCGATTCTTCTCCCCGGACCTCCCGTGGAGATCGAACAGATCTGGTTCAACCGTGTCGAACCGTATCTGCATCTGCGCTCAGGCTCAGTTATACGCTCCAAGAACGTGCATATTCTCAATATGGGCGAATCCGCCGTCGAGGAAGTCCTGCGTGATATGATGCTTGCGGGTGGTGACCTTACCGTCGCCCCCTATGCCAAAGACGGAGAAGTCCGCGTCCGCGTCAGTGCACGCGCCGCCGACGAAAACACCGCAGATGCTCTGTGTGATAAAGCCATTGAAAAGATACGTGAAACGGAAGTCGGCAGTTTCATTTACGGTATTGACGTCGGATCGGCAGAAAACGCACTTCTCATTAAACTTCGTGCCGCCGGGGAGACTCTTGCCGTAGCGGAATCCTGTACCGGAGGACTTCTCGCAAAGAGAATCACGGATATCGCCGGCTGCTCCGACGTTTTTGCCGGCGGATGCGTCACATACTCCAACGAAGCCAAAATGCGTCTGCTCGGAGTAAAACACGATACTCTCGACAAACACACCGCAGTATCGGCAGAAACCGCCGCGGAAATGGCACGAGGAGTCCGCCTTGCCCTCGGCACTTCGATGGGACTCGCCACCACAGGCTATGCCGGTCCCGGCGGAGGCACTCCGGAAGATCCTGTCGGAACGGTCTATGTCGCCGTCTCCACCGCAGAAGGCGAAAGGGTAAAACGCCTTTCAATGTCACCGCTGCGTTCACGCGCCTATATCAGATACAGTGCCGCTACTCAGGCACTCGGACTCGGTCTCGGACTCAAATAATTGCTTTTTAAAAAAATAAGGCTTTTTATATTTTTTCAAATATACTATTCTGACCAACAAAATTTGTCAATATATTCACAAATTCGTCAAAAATTCACTTGATTTTGAAATAATATTGGGGTAAAATATATACTGATAAAAAATGCGCCGGTCTAAAGCCGGTAAGAACGGAGATATACATTATGGCAAAATTCGATACTATCGGTGTTTTGACCTCAGGTGGCGACGCACCTGGTATGAATGCCGCTGTACGCGCCATTGCACGCCGTGCCATTCAGAACGGCATTAAAGTCAAAGGAATTCTCGGCGGTTACAGCGGACTTGTGAATGACAATATGATAGATCTTAACGCCCGCTCGGTTTCAAATATTGTTCACCGGGGAGGCACTATCCTTTATACAGACCGCTGCCTTGAATTCAAAGAAGAAGAAGGTATGCAGAAGGCTATCGCCACCTGCCGCCGCCACAATATCGATGCTATTGTCGCGATCGGCGGAGACGGGACATTCCGGGGAGCAACCGACCTCTCCATCCGCGGAATACCCACTATCGGAGTGACCGGATCGATCGACAACGATGTGACCGCCACGGATTATACCGTAGGTTTTGATACTTCAATGAACACCGTTATCGAGTGCGTTGACCGCCTGCGTGATACCTGCCAGTCTCACGCCCGCTGTGACGTAGTTGAAGTCATGGGACGTGACTGCGGTGAGATCGCCCTTAAAGCCGGTATTGCTTCCGGTGCCATTGCCATTGCCATTCCCGAAATTCCGTTCGACGAAGACGCAGCCATTGAACGCATCAATGCGGCGAGAGCAAGCGGCAAAAGAAGCATGCTTGTAATTTTGTCCGAAGGCGTTTTCTCCACCGACGGAAAACCATACGGAGAAGTTCTCTGCGATGTGATCCAGGAAAAAACCGGAATAGAAACAAAATTTGCCCGCCTTGCCCACGTTATCCGCGGCGGCAGTCCCACTCTCCGTGACAGACTAACTGCCACCGAAATGGGCACCTACGCCGTTGACCTTCTTCTCGAAGGCAAAAGCGATGTCATTGTTGCGGAAGTTGACGGAAAGATCGTAAACTACGACATCACCTTTGCACTGACTATGGACAAGATGTATAAAAATAAACTTAAACCGGATTCACTTGACGCTTTCTCCGCAGAGCAGATCGCACAAATGAAGAAAGTCTGCGATTTCCGTGCTTCGGAGATCAGACGTCTTTATGACATTCATCTTGGGCTCTGCCAATAATAACGGATATTCTTTAAAAAACGGACTGGATCACATAAGTGAACTGCCCGTTTTTTAGTTTTTTCATCTGTTCCGAGTGCTTTTGGAATTTAGATTTCAAAAATGACCTATTGACAAACAGAAAAAAAAGTTGTATAATTCTCATGTTAAAGGCTATGATGGAAAGAGTACCGCCCAATGAAGCATAAAGAGAGAGGAACGAAAGCTGAGAGTTCCTTATGCCGATACGCGGGAAGACCGCTCCGGAGCCGCCTGTGAAAGATCTACTGATCCCAAGCAGTGCCGTACGCCTGCGTTACGGGCACCGAGTTAAAAACCAAGGTGGAACCGTGCAAATAGTTGTTTGCACCCTTGACAGAGCTAAGATCTGTCGGGGTGTTTTTATTTTTGAAAAATATCTATAAGGAGAAAAATAATGAAAATCATTTACAGAGACGGCACTGTTGCCGAATGTCCCGCCGAAGATGAACTTCAAGTCATCCGTCATACTGCGGCACATATTATGGCGCAGGCTGTAAAACGTCTTTATCCCGACGCCGATTTCGGCTACGGTCCCGCGACCGAAAAAGGATTCTTCTACGACATTGATCTCGGTGACGTGAAACTTTCCGACGAAGATCTTGCTAAAATCGAAGCGGAAATGCGCAAGATCGTCAAGGAAAATCTTCCCATCCGTCCTTTCATACTGCCCCGTGCCGAGGCTATCAAACTGATGGAGGAAAGAAAAGAAAAATACAAAGTCGAGCATATCGGCGATCTGCCCGAAGATGCGATCATCAGCTTCTATCAGCAGGGCGACTACATTGATATGTGCACGGGTCCTCACCTGTGCTACACCAAGGCACTTAAAGCCTTCAAACTGACTCAACAGTCCGGTGCATACTGGAAGAATGACAAAAACAACAAGATGCTGACACGAATCAACGGCGTCGCTTTCCGTTCTCAGGAAGAACTCGACGAGTATATGAAACTGCTCGAAGAAGCAGAACGCCGTGACCACAGAAAGATCGGCAAAGAAATGCACCTTTTCGCGCTTCGCGACGAGGCTCCCGGAATGCCCTTCTTCCTTCCGAAAGGAATGATCCTGCGCAGCACTCTGATCGAGTATTGGCGCGAAGTGCATAAGAAGTGGGATTATCTTGAAATTCAGACTCCTCAGATCATGCGCCGCACCCTGTGGGAAACCTCCGGTCACTGGGATCATTATAAGGAGAATATGTATACCACAGTTATCGACGGCGAAGATTTTGCCATAAAACCCATGAACTGCCCCGGCTCGATCCTTGTATACGACCTTGATCTTCATTCTTACAAGGAACTGCCCCTGCGTTACGGCGAACTCGGCAACGTCCACCGTCATGAACTGTCCGGTGCCCTGCACGGTCTGTTCCGTGTACGCAACTTCACTCAGGATGATGCGCATATACTGCTTGCCCCCGAACAGATCACATCCGAAGTCGTACGCATAGCACAACTCTTTGATGAAGTATACTCACTGTTCGGACTGCAATACACCATTGAACTCTCAACAATGCCCGACGACCATATCGGTACACGCGAGGACTGGGAAAAGGCTGAGAATGCCCTTGCCGACGCCATCAAGTCTATCGGCAAAGAATATGTTGTCAACCCCGGCGACGGAGCTTTCTACGGTCCGAAGCTCGACTTCCATCTTGAAGACTCCCTCGGACGCACATGGCAGTGCGGAACGATCCAGCTTGACTACCAGCTTCCCGGACGCTTCGACCTTGAATACACCGGTGCCGACGGAGCAAAACACACTCCCGTTATGATCCACCGTGTGGTGTTCGGATCGATCGAACGCTTTATCGGAGTACTCATCGAGCATTATGCCGGCAAGTTCCCGGTATGGCTCGCTCCTCTCCAGGCAAAGGTTCTTACCCTTCCCGGAACAGACGCCTCGTTCGCCAAAGAAGTCTTTGACACTTTGCGCCAAAACGGTGTCCGCGCCGAACTTGATGACCGTAATGAAAAAATCGGTTATAAGATCCGCGAAGCACGTCAGGTTGACAGAGTTCCTTACATGGTCATTATCGGTGCCAACGAGATCGAAACGAAAACCGTCTCCGTCCGTGACCGCGATACAGACCAGACTACCAATATTTCTCTCGAAGACTTTGTTGCCAAAATCACCGAACAAATCAAAACCAGAAAATAAAAAACGGCAGTGTTCAGCCGCCGAGCCAAATGTCGACGAGGTGTTAAAAAACTCAAGAAAGAGTTTTTTAACACCTCACTTTTTTATCTGACATCAGCGGAGAAGATATGAACAGAATCTTCTCCCCATGTGGAATTGAAGCGCGCGGTGATAGTCTTAGCTGTCACATCAAGGGGCAGACGGCGAAGGGCAATGTGATTTTTGTCGTCGAAAAAAATCAGCTTCCCGTCAGCGAATACTTCAAAGGACCTCACAAGCGTCTTTGCCACCTTCATTGGTCTGAAATCTTTTCCGATCGAGGATCTTTGGGCAAAAACCCGCATTTTCTTATTGACTGATACGGATTCACGGGAAAAATCCGGGTCGAACATAAGCCTCAGTTCATGCAGCTTTGCGAAATTACCGAAATCAAATGTGATCTCACCTCCAACGGGCAGGGTAACGTAATTCACATTTCCCTTCTCGTCGGGACGTTCGTGACCGTTGAAGAGAAGCAAACGGTCTTCATCAGACAAGTTCAGTTTTGCATTTTTTGAAAGTGCCGGAATATCGCGTACTTTTCCGGGAATCATGCAGCCCTGATCCATAAGCTTCGCTTGAAGCTTACCTATCTTATGCTCGTATACTCCTGCGGGAGTCTCTTCGTCGTTTACACAGATGGCAGCAGCATTTCCCATTGCCTGACCGAGCAGCGCGCAGGTTGCCATAACTCTCGTGGATGAAAGCGCAGCATGGGTCACGCTGATGTTACGTCCGGCAAAGAAAAGGTTCTCAACGTCGTCGGAATAAAGCACCCGATACGGAATGCCGTACGGCGACGGTGCCGGATGAAGGACTGATGCGGGATTTGATTCAAGATAAGAACGGAACCCGGCAGGATTATGGTCATCCATAGGCCAACCTCCGAATGCAATAACATCATCAAATTTTCCGCCGGCAAGAATATCTTTCTCGTTCATGACATACGCACCGATATAACGGCGGGACTCGCGCTTTCCGGGAAGAAATCCTATCCACTCAATATCCCAATTCGCATTCTCTTTCTTGTGATCCCCGCGGTTCTTTACGTGATCCCAGATACCGTAGGCTATCTTCAACAGTTCGTCGCGCATTTCCTCCGCATCATGAATACTGTCGCGCTCCCCGCCCATTTCTATCCACCAGAAGTTTGTCAGGCTCGTTCCGAGCGTGTGAGGACGATTCATGGTTGTCTTTACCCTGATTTTTCTTTCCGCTACGCTGTCACCGGCGTCGGTTATGGCCTCGCCGGTATCGGGTGAAACTTCGATACGGTTGAAATCCTCGTCTGTCTCAAAAGTATACGCCCATTCCGGCGGAATGAAATCAACAGTGTGATCAGTTTCCCTTGCCTGCAGAAGACATGACATTCCCATAGTCTTTCTGTCGCCGGTCACGGGACCTATTGTCTCGTTATATTCGTTGTGTCCCTCTCTGCCCACACGCCATTTTGCACCTGACAGAGTTGCAAGTACCGAATCTCCCGAACAGTCGGCAAAGTATTTTGCCTTCACGGAATGCCACGTGTATGTGGTCAACTGCCATCCCGTCACGCTGACAATCCTGCTTTTTCCGTCTTTTTCCACGGTTTCCGCGTCACAGCAGGAACAGTTAAGCAGTAATTCAATGTTTTTTTCAGCCTTGACCTTTTCCCACATAACTCCGTCCCAGAGGGAATAATTAAGCCGGGGATTACGGTAGATATTTTCCTGTTCAAGTTCGGATATTATACCCGTTTCACGGTTGCAGAGTCCGCGGGCACCGCGCACCCACATCCTGATCTCACTTGATGCGTTTCCGCCGAGCATAGGTCTGTCCTGCATCAGCAGAACACGGATTCCCTCGCGGGCGGCGGCGACGGCGGCGCAGAGTCCCGTAAGACCTCCGCCGATTATGCAAAGATCACATTCGTGATCCAGATGAACCATTTTATCCGTTTTTACCACGATTTCACCCCAGGATTCGATCCATAAAAAATGTGACTTTGATATTGAATTTCTTTTTGCAGACTTTTTTAAACGGTATTATGCTTTCCCGGCACATCCGCAGACACCTATGCGGTATCTGACCTGTTCCTTCACGGCAGCCATAGCAGGTTTGCCGAACTTTTTCGGATCAAACACTTCTCCGTCGGCACCAAGCAAATTTCTTGCCGCTGCTGTATAAGCCTGCCGGAGTTCGGTTGCAAAGTTGACTTTGCATATTCCGCGGCTGACGCATTCCTTTACAGCGGCATCAGTAAGACCGGATGCCCCGTGAAGCACGAGAGGCAGATCTCTGCCGTCCTTTGCGAGTCTTGCGGCAATAGCGCAAAGACGGTCAACGTCAAGTACGGGAGTTCCCTTATACACTCCGTGCGCTGTACCGATTGCCACGGCAAGAGAATCAATTCCGGTTCTCATGACAAATTCCGACGCGGCGGCGGGATCGGTATAAATATCGCCGTCGGCAATGAGGTCGTCTTCTTTTCCGCCTACCTTGCCGAGTTCAGCCTCAACCGGAATACCTGCGGTATGGCAGAAATCCGTTACCCGACTGACAAGAGCAATATTTCCCTCAAAATCTTCTTTTGATCCGTCGATCATCACTGATGAGTAACCTGCTCCTGCGCAGCGGCGGCAGAGAGCCTCGGAGTCTCCGTGATCAAGATGGCACGTAACGGGAACACTGACACTCTCCGCTGCGGCATAAGCAATGGCACGATACATTTCCGGGGAGGCATATTTTACCGTTGACGGCGTGGTCTGCAAGATCACCGGCGCACGGCACTCCTCAGCCGCAGATACTATGGCAAGAGCCATTTCCATATTTTCAAAGTTAAATGCACCTACAGCGTATTTTCCCGCTTTTGCTCTCAATAGCATTTCCTTACTGCTGACATACATGATTCCGCCTCTGTATTTTCCGCCATCCGGCGTTTTCTTTTAA
>JAKSOD010000002.1 GCA_024405755.1 Clostridia bacterium | reverse complement strand
CGATCGATCTCTTTGAAGAAATCTTCACCGCCGTCGGTGTGAACGGTAAGTTCAATATCGTTCATCAGGTCAAGACAGTACATACCCATAAGGGACTTGCCGTCCACATTGTAGTGACCGGAACGGAGTTCCACGTCGAAGGGGTACTTGCCGGCAATACTTACGAAGCTGTAAAGGTCGGCGATAGTGACGAAATGGATTTTAAGAACTTTTGTAGTCTGCATAACAGATCCTCCCTTATAGTGATTTTCAAGTATTATTGTATCATTTTAAATACAGTATGTCAAGTGTGCATCATTAAAAATGCTTCCGTAATAATAAAAAAACGAACATACAAGTCAGAAAAACTGCGCGAAACGGTGCTGTGATTTTATCATTCAAGACGGGGTACAAGCCGATTCTGCAATTGTGTGAGATAAATGTGATACATTATATTATTATACCTGTCTAACTGAAACAAGAGATAAACAAAAATATTAGACGTAAATCTAATATAGTGAAAAAAAGGGGGTTGCATTTTTCCTTTGAATGGTATATAATTATAAACAGTATAGTGGTATGATACCAGAAAACGAAGCAAATAAAATCAGAAAAAGGATGTTTTTTCAGAGATGGCAAACGTAAAGAAAAACGCTGCCCCTGCCGCCGGCTCCCCGGCGTCAAAAAAGACCGTAAAGTCCGGAAAAAACGGAGAGACCATAAATCCAACCTCTGTTCCGAATTCTGCCGCAAAGGCTGAAAAAGTTAAGAATTCTGCAAAAATCGCCGTTGAAGACACTTCACCTGCCGGATACGGAGACCAGAGTATAACGTCGCTCAAAGGCTCGGAGCGTGTGCGCCGCCGTCCGAGTATAATGTTCGGATCTGACGGCCTTGACGGATGCAAACACGGATTCGTGGAGATCCTTTCAAACGCAATTGACGAGGCAAATGCCGGTTACGGCAAGGAGATAAGGGTGACCGTCAACGCCGACCACTCCATGCAGGTGGAGGATTTCGGACGCGGAGTACCCCTCGGATACAACGCAAAAGAGGGAAGATATAACTGGGAACTCGTCTTCTGTGAACTTTTTGCCGGAGGAAAAATGGACAATAACTCCGACGACTCGGCATATAAGTATTCCCTCGGAGTCAACGGAGTCGGAGCGTGCGCTACGCAGTACACGTCCGAATATATGAATGTGGATTCCTTCGACGGGACCAATGTGAATTTCATCAGATTTGAAAAAGGCGAGCCTGTGACAGAACTTGAACACAGAGTACTCTCTCCGTCGGAACGCCGCACCGGAACGGTAATCAGCTGGCTTCCGGACCTCGAAGTATTTACGGATATAAACATTCCCGCAGATTATTTCCGTGATATAATGCACCGTCAGGCTGCCGTCAACTTCGGCGTCAAGTTCGTTCTGAATGTTGAAAATGAAAACGGTACGTACGACGAAGATGTGTTCTACTATCCGGGCAGTGAAGGACTCAATGACTATGCCAAGGAACTTGCCGGCGGCAAAACGCTGACCGATCCCGTGTTCTGGGAACACAGCGCGAGAGGTCGTGACCGTGATGATAAAGAGGAATATCCGCTTCTTGCGCAGATGTCTTTCTGTTTTACACAGGCAGACGGTATTCAGGAATACTATCACAATTCAAGTTTCCTCGAACACGGCGGTTCTCCCGACCGTGCGGTAAGGTCCGCTTTCGTCAGCTCAATTGATAAGTATCTGCGGCAGAGCGGGAAATACAATAAGACGGAAGCAAAGGTCACTTTCAATGATATCGGCGACAGTCTTGTGATCGTGATAAGCTCGCATTCTACGCTTGCATCCTACGAAAACCAGACCAAGAAGGCGATCACAAATACCTTCATTTATGAATCGCTGAACGATTTTCTCCGCACACAGTTTGATCTGTATCTCATAGAACATCCCATTGATGCAGAAAAGATCGCAAATCAGATACTCATAAACAAGCGCAGCCGTGAGAATGCGGAGAAGGCGCGGATCGATATAAAAAAGAAACTTACGGGTACTCTTGACGTAGCAAACCGAGTAGAAAAATTCGTTAACTGCCGTTCGAAGGATCCGGAGCAAAGAGAACTTTATATAGTGGAAGGAGATTCTGCGCTGACATCCTGCAAACTCGGACGTGCAGCGGAATTTCAGGCGATAATCCCCGTCAGAGGAAAGACGCTCAACTGTATGAAGAGCGACTATAAACAGATTTTCGACAGTGACATTATCGTTGACCTGCTGCGAGTGATAGGCTGCGGCGTGGAACTTGACGGTAAGGTAAAGTTGAAAAACGATATGGCGGCTTTTGATTATTCCGCGCTGCGCTGGGCAAAGATAATCATCTGTACGGATGCCGATGAAGACGGATTTCAGATCCGTACCCTGCTGCTGACAATGTTCTATCGCCTGCTGCCGACGCTGATCGAAAAGGGCAAAATCTTTATCGCCGAGTCTCCGTTGTTTGAGATCACCACGAAAGATCAGACGTATTTTGCCTACAACGAGGTTGAAAAGGCGGAGATAATGAAGGAACTGGGCGACACGAAGTATACGCTTCAACGTTCGAAGGGACTTGGTGAGAACGAGCCGGAGATGATGTGGAAGACTACAATGAATCCGGCTACACGACGGCTGATCGCCGTCCGTCCGACGGACGCGTACGCGACGGAAGAAATGTTCGATACACTGCTTGGCAATAATCTGCCTGCACGAAAGGTCTTTATCGCTGAGAATTCCGCCCGTTATATGAAAGACGCAGACGTGTAAAAATACGGGTTGCCGTACTTGCGGCACCCCGTTAAAAACAAAAAATGCAACAAAAACACCGGAATTTATGCTGTCAGCAAAAATTCCGGTGTTTGTCAGTATGTACAATAAAGACCAGACTCAGCAAAATCAAAACGGAAATGCCGGGAGTTCATCTGTTCATTTGCTTGACGATCCGGGATTTGTCAATTTGGCATTTGATCGTTTATTTCATTGAGCAAATTAATGGTTCGATATGTTTTTCCGCAGTTTTTACACTGCCAATCACAATCGCTTTTTTTAGCCTTTTTATGAAGGATTTCGAGTTCTTGCCCGCAAATCGGACAATTTGTGTGCTCGCTGTTCCAGAGCTTTTTCAAAAAAGCAATGGCCTCGGAACGTGATTTCATATGAAGTTCTTTTAATTTGACTTGTTCCATCTGCACCCCCGCAAATTCTGATTTGTAATTATCTTTCAGTTACCGTTCCTTCTCATGAAAAAGCTTTTTATGACAAGTACAACAAGAAACATCACTGCCGCTATTGTGATCAACTGTACTGTCAAGCCAAATGGGGAACGAAGACATTCAGTCAGCCTACACTGCAAAGTTGACAAGTCTGCGCCTCCGATAACATCTGTTGACACCGTTTTACCGACCGCAAAGCAAAGAACGAATGTCCACAAAATAAACACTATTGTACATGTGATAATGACGCTCTTCTTCAACTTGGTTTTCTCCTCAAATTATGATCTGTTTTTTCACTAAAAAACAGAGGCAATACAATAAATCAATATACCGATCAACAAAATCATAATTACGGAATACGTATATAGTGTTACAAGGGAAATACGTTTAATTATAGGATTTGATGCTATTTTTGTGTTGATAAGTGATGATAAAAAGCCAATCGAAGCGACAAAACCGCCCAACAAAACGAATCCGCCCCATATACCTATTATTGCAAACGCCACGCCGACAATAGAAGCTCCCGGCAATTTATCGTTGGACGAATCCACCCGGGTGTTTTCAAGTTCAAATATGGATATGCCCGTATTAACAAAAATCACAACTGTCAACAAAAATGAAATGGCGGTCAAACATAGTAATATAACAGACCACGCTTTTTTGTTCATATCAGCACCTCCGCAAATACTGATTTATCGGAATCATTATAGCATAAATCCAAGTAAAAATCAATGATGCCGCCGCTTTGCGGCTGATGATGTTTCGTCGCTGCGCTCCGAAATGATGTTGCTCACTCCGTTCGCAATGATGCGATGTTTGCCCCTCACGGGAACCCCCAAAACTCGCAAGCTCGTTTCGGGGAACCCCTATCATGCCCCGCAGGGCACATCATTGCCGAAGGCAACATCATACCCGCAGGAGGCATCATTTGCCCGTCAGGGCAAACATCATTCAAAAAAGTCTCTTTTGTCATACGACAAAAGAGACTTTTTTGTTGGCGGAGAGATAGGGATTCGAACCCTAGTTGGGGTATTAGCCCAAACACGATTTCCAGTCGTGCGCCTTAGACCAGCTCAGCCATCTCTCCGTATGTTCCGACCCGGACTTGTATATGATATCACATCTTCCGAAAAAAATCAAGACCTTTTTTGAATTTTCTTCAAAAAATCTTTGCTTTTTCGTTTGAATCCCGTAAACAAATGAAAAAAGGTAAAAAATATTCAAAAATACCGCCGACAGTCACGGAAAACAACATTATTTCGGTTCATATAGAACCGCAGATCGTGTTTCCGTTTCCGGCGGGAGATTATCCGCAATATGTGTTGTTCTGCGTTACTTACTGTTCAGCGGGAGGCTCATGCCCGGTAGTTTCTTCCGGTGTGGAGATATCTTCCGGTGGTGTGATCTCCTCAGTAATATTGGATGTATCCGTAATAGAATCATTTCCGGTCACGGCAGGTACTTCTGTTGAGTCCGGAGTATAGGTTGGGGTTGTGGGTGGTGCAGCGGCGGTTGTGATCTCCGCAGTTGTGAGAATTTCGTTTTCTTCCGTATTGAACGGGATACCGTGCATGGCAAGATATTCTTCAAGGCAGACTCCGAGTTCATATATCTCAGCTGCGGCGGCTCTGCCTACATACCGGTAATGCCACGGCTCGTATTTAATTCCCGTGATTTCGGATTTGTCGCTCGGATATCGGAGGATAAAGCCGTATTTCCAACTGTTTGCCATCAGCCATTTCTGAGTTCCGGTCTTTTCCTGCGATTCGTTAAGATTCCAGTTGCTGTTGGATACAATATCGACGGCAAGGCCGAGCTGATGCTCGCTTGTCCCGGGAATCGCTACTGATTTTGCAGTAAGAGCATAGGATTCGGCTTCGCTCATTCCCTGCGCGATATATTTGTTCTGCATATTTGCAAACAGTTTTTCCTGCGTCGCCTGAGAGCGGAATCCCGAACACACGACCGGGTCGTTTCCGGCAGCTTTGCAGTCCTTGATCATCTGTTTGTAATCGTCCGCACAGCGGGAGTCGATCGAATACCCTCCGGATCTTATTGCAGTTACCTCTATTGTGGCGATATATTTCTGATCAAGATAATTCCACGGATTGACGAGCTGCAAATACCATGCTCCGAAATCAACAGTCTTTGCGGGATCGGAGTCTTCCGTCGGATACGGTTTGGTTACAGGTACGGGAACGGTGGTTTCCGGAGGAAGAACGCCGGTTGTGGGAGAAAGTACGGTGGTTTCGGGAGAAAGTACAGTCGATGCGGGGGACGGATCGGTCTGCGGAACAGATGATTCACCGGCTGTGTGATCTGTATCTGTGACGGGATCGGAATTTGTTCTGTCGGGTATGGAAGAAGTATCGCCATGGACTGTGACAGAAGTATCCACGGCGGAGAAACCGGCAGTATCCGTTCCGTATCCGGTATTTATCGTCACGCTGCATGAAGTGAGTATGAGAAGAGCGGCGACGGTTATTATAAGAATTGACGGCAGCATCGCCGGTCTGTGATTTGCAGCATGCGGGTTGATGTTCTTTTTTTCATTCATTATTTTCATTTCAAATTTTGTTTTTTATGCCAGCGTTTTTCGACGCTTTGGTTGACTGAATCTAAGATACCACAAAATGAGTGTCAAGTCAATATTTGTTTTTAATTTTTGTTCTGCTTATTTCGTCGCGAGACGGCAAAAACAAACGGCAGACGTGTTTTTTATCCGTCTGCCGCCGTTTTTCTTTTTTGTCATTATCTTCGTCCGCCGGGGGGAACCACTCCGTGTCCTCCGGGTGGAATTCCTCCGGGACTGCCGGGATTATTCCCGCGTCCGTTATTATAAAGATCGGAAGTCATTGAAACGGAAGCGACACTCGTTCCTCCCGTGATCGAACCGCCCTCGGAAAAACCGTTCTGATCGGCATCGGAGACTGTTCCTCCGCTGACAAGAGTGTAGGTGTTCCCGCTTCTGATGCCGGGGGCAGTGAAGACAGCGGATGAATACTGTTTCGGGCAGTTGAAAGAAGCGATAACCTTGCCGTCCTTGTCACAGACGGCAAATGAGCCTGCTTTCTGTACCGACGTGAAGTTTACAAGCATAGCACCCTGATTTTCCGCTGATGTGAATCCCGCCGCCATTCCGGCACTTCCGAGTGCAACGAGAATACCTCCGGAAACCGCCGCTGATGATTCATAGTCGAATGCGGCGTTTGCGTTGTTCGTGGGACCGCTGACAAGTGTGATGCCTCCGCTTACGGTTACCGTGCCGTTGGAGTCGATCCCGTCTCCGGATGCATTGACTACGGTATAGCCTCCGCTTATGGTGATAGTTCCTGTGCTGCGTGCGAATTCCCCCTTACCGGGTCTGCCGTCCACAGCTGAGGAATCTTTTCCGCCTGCGGCGTTGATCCCGTCGTCGGATGCGGTGATACTGATCTTTCCGCCCGAGATCACAATATCGGCACTTTCAAGTCCTTCATAACTTTTTGTGATGGTTATAGTGCCTTCGCTGACACAAAGGCCGGAATCCGCGTGTATCCCGTCATCTCCGGATGAGATAGTCAGTGTCCCTCCGGAGACGGTTACCGTGGTATTGGAATGAACAGAGTCGTCGGAAGAATCAATACTTAACGTTCCGCCGGAGATAATTACGTCGGAAGCTGCCTTGATCCCCTTGGCGGAGGGGGTATCGGAAGTGCTGCCGGAAGGTTTTTCGGGTCCTCCCATTCCCCGTCCGGGGGTGTTTTTTCCGCCAGACGTTGAGGAATTTGCACTGCCGCCGCCGGTGATGAGGCTTACGGAACCGTCGATGACGTTGAGTACCGTTGCCGCCTGAATCCCGTCGTTGCCGGATGTGATGTTGATTTCTCCACCTCCGATAAAGATATATCCTTTGGCAGGATCATCAATTTTTGCGGTACGGATGCCGTCTGTTCCGGAGTTCACCGTGATAGTGCCGCCGCTGATCTTGACGCTGTCCTTGCCCTCGATACCTGTGGATGTCGAATTGACAAGCAGTGTTCCGCCGGTGATTATCAGGTCGTCTTTTGATACGATACCGTGTTTATAATTTCCGTTGACGCTGAGAGTTCCTTCTCCGTTGAAAGTCAGGTCTGTCCTGCTGAAAAATACAGCGTCGGGAGTGGTATTTTCGTCGGTAAATGTATAATTCTTCCCGTCGGAGAGGGAGTTTTCCTTTCCTTTGACGGTTGTGACAATGATTTTTCCAGCTTCTTTGACGTAAACTGCGGGACCGTCGGTTGATGTGAGGTCCAGTCCGTCGAGAACGAGGCGGATCTTATCTTTTTTACCGGAATTCACGGCAAGACGAGCGTTCCCGTTTTTTCCGGAAAGGATATACGTCCCCGCTTTACATATAGTTACGGTATTTCCGTCAACAGCTGCGGTTGATGAAGATGAAGAGATACCGGAAGCGGAGAATGTGATCCTGACTGCGTTTTCCGCGTCATATGCATTGTTTTGGTCGTCGTCTCCGATATCAAAGTCCATTGACGAGATATCCGCATTTAACGTGATATCGTGAGTGATGTCCGCCCCGGCACCGGAAACCGTGCCGCCGTTCAGCGGTGTGCAGGAAGTAAATAACAAAATCAGAGATATCGGAAAGACGAAAAATGATAAGGCTTTTTTCACAGTTCGTCGCTCCTTTCTGTGCTTTCGCAGACTGAGATTTCAAGGTTGCCGTTTCGGCAGCGTGCCTGATCAATGAATTCCCGGATCTTTCCGCGGTCTTTGAACTCAACCCGGTATTGAAGTTTATAAAGGCTTCCCATATTTGAGGTTTTAACGCTGATAAGGCGGTGAGAAGAGGTATATGCGGAAAAAAGATCGTCGAAAGCACCTGTGAAATTGAGGGATTCCGGCACGGTGATGCGCAGATCAAGTGAGCGTTCGCTGCCGATACGAAGAAGATTCAGCACTATCATGGCGGCACTTATCACGGTGACGAACAGAAGTGCGACTGTAATGTATCCGCCGGCACAGGCAAGTCCGGCGGTCATTGCAAGAAAAATTGATACTATGTCCTTGGCTTTTCCGGGTGTGGAGCGGAATCTGACAAGAGAAAACGCGCCGAGAACGGCAACGCCGGTTGCGATATTATTGTTTACGAGGATTATTACGGACTCCACAATCGGAGGAAGAAGAATAATTGCGGTGATAAGACTTTTTGAATTGTCTGACTTGAATGAGGCAGCCAAAGCGACAATTATCCCGCAAACAAAAGCTACTGCCGTGCAGGCAAGATATCCACCTATGGTGACAATGCCGTCAGATGAAAAGATGGGGGTCAGGATTTGTGGCATGATTGTTTCCTCCGTATATCTTATTGAATATTGGTGAATTGATTGCAGATTACCGTTTTTTCTGATTTTTTTCTTCTGATTATGTCACGGCAGGCAGCGCAGTATTTTGAGAACGAAGTGGGAAAGATTCCGTATTCGTCGAGGGCGCGGGAGAGCATCAGCGGCATTGCGCTGTCGGTTTTGAATTCCATAAGTATCGTATCATCCGGAAGCAGCAGCCGTCCGTGCGAGCCTTGTGTCAGGTCTTTATCTTCGCTGCGGTAACGCACGTTCGTGTCAAAAGTAATCCGCATAGCACGGGATTCGGAGAAGAAATACGCTTCGCGTTCGCAGGAAACAAGAACGGACGGACGAGGAAAATGCCAGCGGAACATGGTGTAATCGATCTCCCGCATTATCTGGGTGTCATAAGGGGGGATACGGCAGCGGATGTACTCCTCTGCTTCCGCGTATGTCATGCTGACGCGTCTTTTATATGTCACACCGTCACATTTCTTCTTGATTTCAAAAAAGACTTTACTGTCGGCAAAGGTGATGCCATATGATCTGACACGCAGTTTTTCTTTGTAATTTACCGCTTCGTCGGCAGTGCGTGCGATAAGAAAGTCGGGAGTATCAAGATAAAGGCTGTTTACGGTGCTTTTTCCGTATTCGTCAGGAATGAGACATGGGAGTATGCGTTCCGAAATCAATTCGTACTTCTGAGGAGAAAGAATATATTTTTTCTCTATCCGTTGGAAGTTGTAAGTCAAAACCGACATATATTCAATATTCTCCTTCTTCTGTTTTGATAATATCATTTTATCACCTGGATTTGACAGAAAAAGCAATTTTGACAGAAAAAGGATGAATTGATTATGAAAATAATGTGAAAAAGGGGTGTTAAAAAAACTCGGGAACGAGTTTTTTTAACACCCCGCCGACATTGGACCCGGCGGCTGAACACCGCCGTTTTGCCGTCAAGAACTGAAAACCATCCTTGTTTCATGGCAAAAACGCCACTGTCGCATTGAAAACAGCGACCTAAAGATCACTGTTTTTGACGGACTGTAAAATTATAATGACTTTTTTATAACCCACGCACTCAGTATTTGATATTCAGATAAGTTTCAGAGCGTCGGGTTTCAGAGTTCCGTTTGTTTCAATTATATCTGCGCCGAAGTCATTGACGGCGGTACGGAGTTCTTCAACTTCAGAGATAAGCCAGATACCTACCTTGCCGAACTCATGGAGTTCACGGCAGAATCCGGCGTCAGCCTTGCGCCCTTTGAACCATGCGGTGGACTGATTCTCATAGGGGATCCACAGCGTCAGGCGGTCACGGGCAAGTTCTGATGTGACTCTGAGCGCGTCGGGAGTGAGACTTCCGTCATAGTGCATTTCAGCCTTGGGAAATCTTTTTGCAAGGTAAGTGAAGTAGGGAAGAGTCTTGCAGGTAAAACCCATCTGATCTTCCATATCAGCCTCTGCAATTGTGCTGCAGAAGATTTCGAATCTTTCCTCAGTGAAACCCTGGAATACGTTATCCATTTTGAGTTTCACATTCTTTCCTTTCAGGAATGCAAGAGCCTCGGCAAGAGTGGGAATGCGGGTGCCGCGGAATTCCTCGCCCTTGAACATACCGGCGTCAAGTGCCTTGACCTCAGCAAGCGTCAAGGTGTCGGCAGGTGTTTTTTCGGTGAAAGAAGATCCGTCTTCAAAGCGGCATGTGCGGTTATATGTACCGTCATGCAGGCAGATGCAGATGTTGTCGGCAGTGAATTTTGTATCAATTTCAATTACGTCATACCCCTGATCGAGTGCAGCTTTGTATGACACGAGAGTGTTTTCGGGGAAGAATGCGCTGTCCCCGCGGTGTGCCTGAAATCTGAATGTTTCTTTGCTCATTTCGTTGCTCCTTTGAGTTATGCCGAAAGCGGCAAATTGAATCAGTTTAGATTTTACCACTTTGTCACATATTTGTCAAGCAAAAGACAAAGAAAAAAGCCGGAGAAATGGGAAAAAATCTACTTTTTGTGAAAAAATTGTTGCAGAAACGGTTAAAATATTATATAATTATATTATCCATATTTTTTAATGCTCCGAAAGGAAAGCCACGGTTATGACCGAAAGAAAAAAACAAGGACAAATTGGTTTTATTGACGAAATTCTGAAAAAAGAGACCGGCAGAGCCGTGCTGTTGGGACTCGGAGTATCAAATCTGCCGCTTGCAAAACTGCTGATCAAACGGGGAATGGTCGGACGGATACTGATCCGCGACGGAAAAAGTGCCGAGGCACTCGGAGAGAAACTCTCCGATCTTATGTCCGCCGGATGCATCGGTGACGTGGGACACGATCCGACGTCAGGACTTTGCGACAGAGAAGATTTGACGGACACCGTGATCTTTCGCTCTCCCGGTATACGTCCGGACGCCGGAGATATTCCCGAGGCAGTGCGCCGCGGTGCGATCCTCACATCCGAAATGGAGTGGTTCTGCGATGCGTCTCCCGCACGGATCGTTGCGGTGACGGGCAGTGACGGAAAGACCACCACCACCACGCTTACGCACCTGATCCTTTCCGCCGCAGCAGAAAAGAAATGCACGGGGAAAGTATTTGTAGGCGGAAACATCGGTACTCCTCTGCTTGATAAAGCAGAAGAAATGACCTGCGGCGATACGGCGGTACTTGAACTTTCGAGTTTTCAATTACAGACAATGAATGGTCCTGCCCACCGTGCCGCGATAACAAACGTATCTCCGAACCATCTCAACTGGCATACGGATATGGATGAATACGTGGGGGCAAAGTTCAATGTGTTCGGGGAGAATACGGAACTTCTCGTCTTGAATTCAAAAAACAAGTACTCGGAGGAAGCAGCCTCCCGTTTCCGCGGAAGGGTGATCTGGTTTACAGCACACAATCGGCAGGATGAAAGCTTTGATGAACTGACACACGGCAGACCAAATTCATCTGCGATCTTTCTGCGTGGAGATGACGTTGTATTTTCCGACGGTGAGATCGAGGAAGTCGTTCTTCATCGCTCCGGTATCGTTCTCCCGGGAATCCACAATGTGGAAAACTATATGACAGCCATCGGACTGACATGGGGACTTGCGGACGACAATGTGATTCGGAGTGTGGCTGCGTCTTTCGGCGGGGTTGAGCACAGATTTGAATATATCCGTACTCTTGACGGAGTAAAATACTATAACAGTTCGATTGATTCAAGTCCCAGCCGTACTGTTGCGGCACTTTCCAATCTTGATTGCAGACCTGTGGTCATCTGCGGCGGCAGGGATAAACACGTTCCGTTCGATCCGCTTGCCGAGGCACTTTTTGAAAGGGCATCTGCCGTGGTTCTTACCGGAGAGGCGGCACCGCAGATCGAAGAGGCAATATGCCGTAAGGCGGCAGGACGTCCGGACGGAGGTGCGTCGCTCACTGTCTGTCACGTTGATGATTTCGACGCGGCGGTAATGAAAGCACGGGAACTTGCCGTATCGGGAAGTGCCGTGATACTTTCCCCGGGATGCACGAGTTTTGACCGATTCGCCAATTTTGAGGAACGCGGGAATCACTTCAAGGAGATCGTCAGAAGACTGATGTGATCTGACGAAAATGAAAAATAAAAACAAATGAAAGGAAATCTATATAATGTCGGAAATCGATCTGAAACAACTGATTTTTGATCTGGCAGGACTGATGTCCGTGTCCGGCAGTACTGCCCACGACAGCAAAAAACTGATTGATCTTATCGGAGGTTACTTTGACGAAGTGCACACCGGTGCCGTAGGAAATCATCTTTTTATCCGCCGCTGCGGGAAGGAGAACGCACCGAAAATCCTTGTTGACACTCACTACGATGAGATCGGTATGTGTGTGACACAAGTCAAAGATGACGGCTTTCTCACGGTGACCAACATCGGAGGACTTGATACACGCATTTTGCAGGCAAGCGAAGTTACGGTATACGGCAGAGATGCAGACGGAAATGAACACAATATCTACGGAGTTGTCGGATCAACTCCTCCTCATCTGCAAAAGCCGGGAGATGCAAATAAATTAAAACCCATTGATGAACTGCTGATAGATACGGGATATACCAAGGCGGAACTTGAAAAATACGTCCGTGTAGGAACGCCCGTAGGCTTCCGTCCTAAATACCTCGAACTGAAAAACGGACTTATCGCCGGCAAAGGATTTGACGACAAATCCTGCGGTGCCTGTGCGGTGGCGGCGATAGCTTCAACTCCCCATGAGGAACTTTGGGGAGACGTTTATCTACTGTTTTCATCTTTCGAGGAAGACGGCGCATTCATGGTAGGAGCATCTGCCGGAGCCTTTGCGGTCGATCCCGTCTGCGCGCTGGTCGCTGACGTGAATCTTGCACACACTCCCGATACAAAAAAGAACGAGACCGTGGAAGTGAACGGCGGTGTATCAGTCACATGGTCACCTCTTACGGACAAGCGGCTGAACAGGATCCTGATGGATGAGGCAAAGGAAAAAGGAATAAAGACTCAGCTTTCCGTCTGTCCGGGCGGAACGGGAACGAATGCGACTGTTGTGGGACTCGTGGGACGCGGCATTCCCACGGTCGATGTGGGACTTCCTCTGAAAAGTATGCACACCTGCACCGAGGTCATATCAATGGAAGATGCCGCAGCATTGCGTGACATAATCGCGCTTTTCATCACCTCACGGAAAATCGCGGAGGATCTGAAATAATGGAAAACAAAAAAGTTACAGAAGAAAAACTCAGCGGGATCAAACTTCTGCGTGATCTGTGCCTGACATTCGGCCCCACAGGATGTGAGGAAGCGGTGGCAGATGAGATCTGCCGCCAGCTTGAAGGCACTACAGATGCCGAGATCACCCGTGTGCGCTGCGGCAATGTGTACGCAGTCCTGCACGGAGAGACGAAAAACGGAGAAACTGCAAAAAAAGTCATGCTTTCCGCTCATACTGACGAAGTAGGATTTATTATCAATGAAATTGATTCTGACGGTTATCTGAAATTTTCCTGCGAGGGCGGAATTGACCCACGCGTACTCTGCGGCAGACACGTAACATTCCGTGGGAAAGACGGTGATGTCGCGGGTGTTATCGCGTCAAAGGCGATCCATCACCAGACCGCCGACGAGAGAAAGACAGCAACGAAAGTCAAGGATATGTATGTTGATATCGGCGCGAAGAACAAAGAAGACGCCGAAAAATACGTTGCCGTGGGAGTTTGGGGTACTTTTGATTCCGATTTCGTCGTTTTCGGTGAGAATGACAGGTATATGAAGGGCAAAGCCATTGATGACAGACTCGGATGCGCCGTAATTATCGAGACTCTGCGCCGCCTCAAAGCAGAGGGGAAGCGTCTGCCGTTCGATCTGTACTGTGCCTTTACGGTGCGTGAGGAAATCGGCCGTTCCGGAGCACAGATCGCAGCTCAGACATTTGAACCGGATTACGCCATAGTTCTTGAATCCACGGCTATTGCCGATCTGCCCGATGTTCCCGCAAATTCCCGCGTTGCAAAAGTCGGAGACGGCGGAGTTATTTCTCTTGCCGACCGCTCGACGGTTTACGACCGTGAATTCGTTGACGGTACTATGAAGATCGCGGCACAGAAAAATATCCCGGCTCAGATCAAGCGTTACGTTTCCGGCGGAAATGACGCGGGACACATCCACAAGGCTGCGAGAGGGACAAAGACGTTGGCGGTTTCCGCTCCCACAAGATATCTTCATTCCGCCTCCTGCGTTGCGGCAGCTGCGGATTTTGACTCAATTCGTGAACTGATCTATGCCGTACTGAACGGCTACTCTTTCTGAAATTCCGGAGGAAATGAAAATGTATAGTCTGATTAAAAAAATGGTCTGCTGCGCCGGAACTTCCGGCAGTGAAAAAAAGATAGCCGAAGTGATCCGCGGGGAAATTGCTCCTTACGTTGACGAGATCACATATGATGCTCTCGGAAGTCTTGTTGCTCTGAAAAAAGGCACCGCTGCGGAGGGGGAAAAGAAAAAGATCCTGCTCTGCGCCCATATGGACGAGATCGGTTTTATGGTTACTTTTATTGAGGACAACGGAATGCTGCGTCTGGCTCCCCTCGGCGGGATCAATTTTACTGCCGCCGCATTTTCTGAAGTGGTGTTTGAAAACGGAACACGCGGTGTTATCGTTCCCGAAGCCGGAACGAAGCCGGAAGATCTGAAAGCGGATAAATTCTATGTGGATATCGGAGCTTCCACCGCCGGAGAGGCATCCCGAAGAGTATCTGTCGGTGACCGTTTTGCTCTCGTTCAGTATACCACACGTCTGAGCAAAAACCGCATAGTCGGCAGACCCATTGACGACAGAGCAGGCTGTGCCGTTCTTATCGAGATCGCAAAGCGCATTTTTGGCGGCTGTCGTGACGATGTGTATTTTGCCTTCACAGTTCAGGAGGAAGTTGGATGCCGCGGTGCACGCCCGGTCGGATTTGCGGTTGCTCCCGATGTTGCGATTGCCTTTGATGTGACAGGAGTTGGCGATGTTCCGGGAGCAAAACCCATGGCGGTAAGTCTCGGAGACGGTGCTGCGATCAAGGTACGTGATGCATCAGTCATCTGTGACGCCGGACTCGTGGATCAACTTCATAAGATCGCCGCAGATAAGAAGATCACGCATCAGACAGAAGTCCTGATTTCAGGAGGAACGGATACGTCGTCTCTGCAAATGGCGGGAGCGGGATGTGCTGCAGGCGCGATCTCGATTCCGAGCAGATATATCCACTCCGGCGTTGAGATGATAGATCTGCGTGATGCAGAAGCCTGCGCGGCACTCGGAACTGCCTATATTCTCGGTGAATGAACGGATTTCACCGGAATACTGAATCATAAAACAGATAATGGAAGATTCAAGACCGATTGCGGTTTTTGATTCCGGCGTAGGTGGGTTGTCGGTGCTTGTGCGCCTGCGCGAACTTATGCCGGAAGAAGACTTTATTTATCTCGGCGACAGAAAAAACGCTCCCTACGGGTCAAAAACACACGAAGAAGTACGGCGGATCGCCGAAAAAAATGTGGATATGCTCGTCTTGCATGGAGCGAAAGCGGTGGTGATTGCCTGCAATACCGCCACCGCCGCCGCCGTGGAGCCAATGCGGAAAAAATACCCGCAGATTCCCATAATCGGGATCGAACCCGCAGTAAAACCCGCGGTGGATGCGGGATGCGGACGAATTCTGGTGCTTGCAACTCCGAGAACTGTAAGTGAGCCGCGTTTTACCGCTTTAATGGAGCGCAGGGCAGGTAATTCTTCTGTTATAGGCGTTCCATGCGAAGGACTGTCACAGATGGTGGAGAGTGGAGAATGTGAAGGAAAGGAGACAGACGAATATTTTGAACGTCTGTTTACTCCGTTCCGCTCCGACGGGTTTGATGCCGTGGTGCTCGGATGCACACATTATCCATTTGTCCGCAGCGCGATAAGACGTGCGGTCGGAGAGAAGGTCGCAATATTTGACGGTGCAGAAGGCACCGCAAGACACACGAAAAGCTGTCTTGAATACGCAGGACTACGCGCCTCGGCAGGAAGACAGGGAAAGGTGATTTTCCTTGCCACCGACGGCGAGGAAGGCGTGCGTACGATATCTGATTTTTACCGCAAAAGATGTGATTATCACGAATAAAACGCAATAATAACCGAAAAAACCAAAAAACGAAAAAACAGCATAAATTCAAAAAGGCAAAAGAAAATGACAGAAATATCGAAAAAAACTCTGGATCTTGCGGCGGAGGCGGAATCCGCCCTCAAAGAGCGTTTTGCCGAGATCGACCGAATAGCGTATCTCGGCACTTCCCGTGTCATGCGTGCTTTCCGCGAGGAGAGAGTCAGCGATTCCTGCTTTGCCGGGACATCGGGTTACGGCTACGATGACAAAGGAAGAGAAGTCCTTGACGCTGTATGGAGCCGTGTGTTCGGAACGGAAGCGGCACTCGTAAGGCACAATTTCGTTAACGGATCTCACGCTCTGTCCACGGCACTTTTCGGACTTCTCCGTCCCGGAGACACTCTTCTTTCCGTGGCGGGAAAACCGTATGACACACTTGATTCCGTTATCGGTATCGACAACGAAGGTAATCCAGCACCGAACGGCGACGGATCCCTTGCGGATTTCGGAGTCGGTTTTGATATGATCGATCTTTGCGGCGGACTTCTTGATGTTGACGGAATCTGCCGGCGTATAGAGGAAGATAAGTCGGTCAAGGTGGTATATGTTCAGCGATCAAAAGGTTATCTTAACCGCCGTACACTGACTCCCGCCGAGATAAGTGCACTTACCGAAGCAATTCACAAAGTCCGCGACAATGTATATGTGGTGGTCGATAACTGCTACGGTGAATTTACCTGCGAGAGTGAGCCGCGTGCTGACCTCCTTGTCGGATCGCTGATCAAGAATCCCGGCGGCGGAATGGCACAGACCGGAGGGTACATAGCCGGTACCGCACGCGCCGTGGAACTTGCTTCATACCGTCTCACCACCGTGGGGACCGGAGGAGAAGTGGGAGCGACTCTCGGACAGAACAAGAATATGTTCATGGGACTTTTTTACGCTCCTCACACTACTGCCGAGGCACTGAAAACGGCACACCTTGCAGCATACATTTTTGAAAAAATGGGATATGAAGCATACCCGTCGTGGAGTGAGCCGAGAGCGGACATTATTCAGACCGTCGTGACTCACAGCGCAGACAAACTATGCGCGTTCTGTCGGGGGATTCAGGCGGGATCTCCGGTGGATTCCTACGTGGAGCCTCAGCCGTGGGCAATGCCCGGATACAGCGACAAGGTCATTATGGCGGCAGGGTGCTTTGTTCAGGGTGCCTCGGTGGAGTTATCCGCCGACGGACCTCTGCGCGATCCTTACACGGTATTTTTCCAGGGCGGACTCACTTATGAGGCGGGAAAATACGGAATTCTCACCGCCGCGGAATACGTTTCAGAGTAAAATACGAAAAGACATAAGAGGAACTAAAAATGAAAAAAGTACTTGCAGTAATTCTTTGCGCAGTAATGATTATGAGTTTTGCCGGCTGCTCGGCTGATGCTCCCGAAGGAATGAAAGCCGCTTCAAGTGAAAACGAGGCATTTTATCTCTATGTCCCCACCACTTGGACAGTAAATTCGTCAGGCGGCACCGCTTCCGCATATATCGTTACGGATAATTCCAACGTCAGTATGACATGTATGCTCATGGACGAAGGATTGACGACGACAGAGGAATACACTGCATATGCAAAGGAAGCATTGGCTTCGGTTCTGAAAGACTACGAGGATATCGGAGAAACCACGGAGACGACACTCGGCGGCAAAGCTGCCGTCAGTTTCGAATATAAGGCTAAAAGCGGAGAAACCGTTTTCAAGTGGCGGCAGACAGTTACAATAAAATCCGATACGTTCTATATTCTTACGTACACGTCAACGGCGGAAAAATTTGATTCTCATCTTGAAGAATTGGACAAGATCACCGAAAACGTAAGGTTCAAATAAAAACAGAGCGTTTAAAATGGGATTCATTTATTTGGATAACAGCGCAACGACGGCACTCGGTGCATCCGCACGGCGAGCCATGACTGAGGCGGCGGATTCTTTCGGAAATCCGTCTTCTCTGCATACTGCCGGTCAGATCCCGGCGAAAATTGTCGCCGGTGCCCGTGAAAAAGTGCTGAATGCGGCAGGATTACGTCCTTCCGACGGCTGGCACGTGATCTTTACCGGATCCGGAAGTGAAGGCAACAATCTTGCTGTTCTCGGTGCGGCAAGGGCAAAGAAGCATTTTGATTCAAAACGGATCTTGCTTACCGATTCGGAACACCCGTCGGTGGCAAACTGTGCAGTCCGTCTTGCCGAAGAGGGGTTTGAGATCGTGCGTATTCCTACTCGCGGCGGAAAGATCAGCACGGAAGTTCTTGAAAGCGAACTGAAAAAAGGTGCTTTTCTTGTTTCAATGATGCTTGTCAACAACGAAACGGGAGCGTATTACGATATTGAGGAAGCCGCACGGATTGTTCGCAGACTCTGTCCTGACGCGCTGATCCATTGTGATGCGGTTCAGGGATTTCTCCGTGTACCTCTTCCGTCTCCCGCCTGCGGCGTGAATATGATCACCGTCAGCGCACATAAAATACACGGTCCGAAGGGAGTCGGAGCACTGCTTGTATCTCCCGAGGTATTCCGCCGTCGGCAGTTGTCTCCCGTGATCTATGGGGGAGGGCAGGAGGAAGGATTGCGTTCGGGAACGGAAAATGTCATCGGAATTGCCGGATTCGCCGCCGCCGCAGAGGAGGGAAAAAAGGATTTTGTCTCCAATGCGGAAAAAGTTGCCGGACTTTATGTGTATACGGCTGAAAAAATTGCCGCTGCGGGAGCGAGAGTGAACGTACCTGCCCGTCGGACAGATCACATAATCAGCCTGACTTTGCCGGACATCAAGAGTCAGACAATGCTGAATTTCCTTTCTGCCGCAGGAATATGTGTTTCAAGCGGATCTGCCTGCTCGTCTCACGACAGACACGTAAGTTCCACTCTTCTGTCTTTCGGACTTCCCGATCGTGAAGCGGACTGTACTCTGCGTGTCAGTCTTTGCGCCGACAACACACGGGAGGAGATAGATGCCTTTGCCGCTGTCCTCTCCGACGGGATCTCACGTCTTGTGAGAATAAAAAGATAAAAAAGAACAAAAAATCTTGAAATCCAAAACATAATTCAGTATCCGGAAGGAATAATGCCATGCCTCAGAATATTACTGAAAAGATCACGGATGTTGCGAAAAAGATCCGTGAAAATGTTGCCCGTGTCATTGTCGGGAAAAACGACACCGTCGATATGCTCATAGTATCCCTTCTTTGCGGAGGTCACGTTCTTCTCGAAGATGTTCCGGGGACGGGTAAGACCATGCTTATCAAGTCTCTTGCCGCAAGCGTCGGGTGCGATTTTAAACGAATACAGTTTACTCCCGACCTTTTGCCGTCTGATATCACGGGTATCAACTTTTTTAATATGAAGAATTCGGAGTTTGAGTTCGTTCCCGGACCGGTGTTCACGAACATCCTGCTTGCCGACGAGATCAACCGTGCAACTCCGAAAACGCAGTCGGGACTTCTTGAATGCATGGAGGAGAGGCAGGCGACCATTGACGGCAGAACATACCGGCTTAATTCTCCGTTTATGGTTGTCGCGACGCAGAATCCCGTGGAATCCCTCGGAACTTTTCCGCTTCCCGAAGCACAACTTGACCGTTTCCTGATGAAAGGATCAATGCAGTATCCTACTCATGAAGAATGTGAGGATATTCTTGCTCGTTTTGACAGATCAAGTCCTCTCGATACACTTGAACCTGCTGTAAGTGCCGGTGAACTTACAGATGCAATCGAAGCTCTGCCTCAAATCTACGTCTGTCGGGAACTTATGGGGTATATTGCATCGATAACGGAAGCGACGAGAAGTTACCCGAAGGTAACGCTCGGAGTGAGTCCCCGAGGAGCTCTGTCTCTGATGAGGGCATCAAAAGGATATGCTGCTCTTGCAGGACGTACTTTTGTTCTTCCCGACGACATCAAGCGTGCGGCACATCCCGTACTCGACCACCGGATTTTGCTAGAATCTTCCGCAAGGATCCGCCGTGACGCAGCTTTTTTTGTGGTGGAAGATGTAATAAAAGCAGTCCGCGTTCCTACTGAGGCGGTTTTTGCGGAGGCTTGAGTTCATTTTACTGTGTGTTGAAAGATGAACTTTTTTGAATTTATTGAAAATGTGTTTGCCGCCGTGGTTGACGGAGCAGGAAGATTTATTCTGTCTCCGGTTTTTCCGTTTTTCTTCTGGACGGCGGTGGCGGTGGGATTCTATTTTCTCCTTCGTGCAGTGTATCTGAGGCTGCGGGACAGAAATCTCTCAAACATTACATATTCGCGTGAGTTTTCCGTCCGCGGCGCGTATGCCTCAGATGAAGTTGAACTCATAGAGACAGTCTGCAACCGCGGATTCTTTCCTCTGTTCGGTGTTGACGTGGAGGCGTATTTCTACAATGAACTTCGCCTTCCGGACTGGGAGCCGCCCCAAAAAGACGGGATGCAGTATTTCGTCAGCCGATTCAATCTGCTGCCTTATATGCGTATCCGACGCCGACACCGCGTGGTGTGTATGAAGCGCGGGTATTACGGACTGCAAAGTGCCGTTACGGTTAAGCACAACGGTGAACAAATCGTTTTTGAGTGCCCCGCAGAACTTCGCGTTTATCCGAAGCCGGTATCACTGTCCGCGGTTGTTGAGGCCTCCGGACGTATGCAGGGGGATGAGAGGGCATCACGTCAGTTGTTCCCCGATCCTTTTACCGTCTCCGGAGTCAGGGACTATCGCTTCGGGGATACGGTATCTCAGATCAATTTCAAAGTCAGTGCAAGAACGTGGATGGCGTCCGGTGCCTCCTCGTCTCCCCTCAAAGTAAATGACCGCGAATTCTGCGCTGACCGCAGACTTGCCGTATTTATGGATTTCCATCTTGAAAGAGACTGCGGGATCGACGGAAAAGCCTACGGCAGAAGGATCGAAGCGGGACTTGCCTATGCCGCTGCCGTTATCCGTGAGGCGATATACGGCGGATTCAGCGTGAGTTTTTCCGCAAACTGTCGGAAGAACGACGGAGCGTTGGCGATCCGTTTTCCTCTTGAAAGCGGAGAAAAGCATATGATCGGAATATTTGACTCTATGGCGGAGTTGTTTCCCCGCGACGGAGCATCTTTTTCATCACTCCTTGAAGAACTTGCCGCCGGGGGCGAGGGAGATCTTGAAATCGTGCTTTTCATTCTTTGTGCGTCTCCCGAAACAGATAATGCCATAAATGCGCTGCGCCGCGCCGGAAATAACGTACGGGTCGTCTTTATTACTGAAGACGACGAGGAAGAAGGGGAGGTAAGTGCGTGAGGAAGATCCGTGATTTTATTATGTATCTTGTAAAAAGCCGCGGATTCTCACTTCCGAGACTGATTTTTACGGGAATATACATTTACTTTCTCGTTTATTCAGCTTTGACATTCACGACATCTGTCGGAAATTATCCCATACAGATCTGCTCATTTGCAGGTGCGGCTGTATGCTTGGTTTTGCTTCGCCGTTCACTCAAACTGATGTTTGACCGGGAAACGCGAAAAAAAGTGTCGGCAGTCTGGGAAAAAGTCAAGAAAGCCGCCGGGAAGATATTTTCGGGAATTTCAAAACGTGCAAAAAAAGTGCTGGGACTTGACCGCATACGGTCCCGGGGCATCGACGAGAAGGATTTTATTTTTCGTGAACGCCGAGACCGCAGACATTCTTCCCGCCGATTGCGCAATCCAATGCGTTGGTCGGAACTTGAAGACAATTCCGAGCGTGTCCGATTTATTTTCATTGATTATATGTTGAAAAATATCCGTGCGGGTTACAGGCTGAAACCTTCGTCAACTCCCGACGAAATATCACGTCAACTCGCACATGAGGACGACGAAAAGCTTCTGTTTGACAGTTACCGCGCCGCCAGATATTCGGGTGGACGTGAGGCTGTATACGACGAAACCGTACGGATCCTGAGCGATCTAGGAAAAGACAGAAAGAAATAAAAAAACACTGAAACCCATAATATTAATATATTTCAAAAAAAGAAAGGAACATCGCATTATGAAAAGAAAAATTCCGTTTATTTCATTCCTTCTCGCAGTTTTTACCGTTCTTACTGTAACAATCTCTTTATCTTCGGTGATCATGACGGCAGGTGCCGAGGATGCCGGGAATGACGGCGCTGTACTTGATGCAGAAGCATATAAAAATGTGCTGACCGAAGCTGGTTTCCCGGAGGATTACGCCGAAAAACTGACTGTTCTGCACGAGCAGCATCCGCTGTGGTCATTTGAGCCGCTCGACATTACCGGCATCAGCAAAGGACAATACACGTGGAGTTACGTAATCCATATGGAAACCGAAGACGACCAAAAGCGTAATCTTGTTGAAAACGTCAGCACTTATCTGACAATGCGTGATTTTTCAAACTTCAATCTTTACGATTCCGGATGGTGGAAGGCATCTGCCGCTGCCGTGGAGTATATGATGGATCCACGCAATTTCCTTGACGAAAAGCAGATATTCCAGTTTTACGATCTTGCCTGGTCAGAGAGCGTGACGCTTGAAGCAGTGGAGGCGGCACTTAAAGGGACATTTATGGAAAATGCGAAACTCGACGGGAAATATTCCGATATGACGTACGCCGAGTATTTTATGCTAATAGGAAAAGAACTCGGAGCAAGTCCCGTGTATCTTGCGGCGAGGGTCCGCAATGAGCAGGGAGTCGCAGGCACGAGTCCGTTGATTTCCGGAGCCTGCGGAGACAAACTGTGGTATTATTATTCCAACAAGATCACAGATTCCGAAAACGGCAAACTGATAAAAGCACCTGTGTCAGGTCACACGGAAGATTCACTGAAAGCATACAACGGGCTTTACAATTACTTTAATATCGGTGCTGCCGGCACCGGATATTTCTCGATATATCTCGGAGGAATGAAGGAAGCACTGAAAGGAACCGCCCAAAAGGCCGATGAGTGGGGAGATTCCGGGGCATGGAACACACGCTGGAAGGCACTGTACGGCGGGGCTTACAGCGCAACCGAAAAATACATAAAAGACTATCAGAACACCTCGTATCTGCAAAAATTCAATGTTGATGCCCGTTCGGCACGTAATTTCTGGGGACAATATATGCAGAGTATTCACGGAGCATATTCCGCTGCATCGACTTTCTATAAGTCATTCAAGGAAAACAATATGCTTGATCTGCCTTATACTTTCCTTATTCCCGTATATGAAGGAATGCCTGACAAATGTCCCTGCCCCGACGGAACGGAATTTACAGACAAATCAAAACTCTCATCGTCAACAATTCAGTCGTACGATATGGTCGATATGGAATCCCTCATTGGCTCGGGAGTGTCGAAAAACTTCAGCGCGGGTGAGATCACATGGAGAGTTTTTGTCGGAAGTACCGGTAAATATCTTGATCTCGGGCAGATGGATCTGACACAATACAGTATGGCATTTATTGAATACTCGGTATCAAAATCCTTTAACAATTTCGAATGCGGAAAGCGATCCGTTATCGGATTTGTGGGACTGTCGGATCATCTCTACGGAGGAGAAGGATCCGAGATCGACGAATATGCAGATCTCGGAAATGCCGTAATGGTCAACGGTAAAGACGGTTATCTTGCACGCAAGACCGCCGTTGTCAATCTCAGAAATACCGCATACAATGGGCACGTTTTCCTTAACGCATATACGCAGAAAGGTCAGAAATACGTAGTACATAATATCATTTTCGTAAAGAATAACGCCTACGATTCTACTCTTGCAACTGAGCCGGGGTATCTGACTGAAACTGTTGTCCCGGGGACGGATACCGTTCCGGAGAGCGAGACGGAAATTATTGAAAGCGGAAACATCACCGAAGAAAACGAGGAAAATGAAGGTAAGGGCTGCGGAGCTGCCCTGGCCATACCCGCAGTGTTTGCCGCCGCTTCTTTGACTGCCGTTATTCTTCCGCGCAGACGCAAAGACTGACCGGAGCAAAATCGACGGGGGTGTCTCACGTTAGTGAGACACCCCCGTCATGTTTTTTTGTTAATGATGATATGCGCGGCATTAATATTTGTCAGATGTCGTTTGATTTTATAAAATCTTTTTTACAACCTGCTTCGTGTTGCGCTTTTTTACTATGTCAGTGGTGGATACCGTCTCCGTCGTCATTCCCGTCGGGAATACCGTCACCGTCGAGATCGTGTACATCCTCGTCGTACCCGTCAACAACTTCACGCACGCCGACGCGGTATGCCTGTCTTTCATCTTCGACCATTTCCGAGAGCATCTCCTTGATACTGCGCGGATTCTTGATATGTGAAATGTTGAATTCCGGACTTGTCTTGTCACCTGAGCAGCAGTGTATCGTTCCGAGTCCCCAGATACGTTCTCTGAATGAGCGGATCAAGGTGATGTCCGTGATCCGGTAAAGTCTGATCTCATCTTCGGAGCGATTTAAGAAACCTATGTCAATTATTAGTTTGTTTTCTGTGAGGCGGTAGCGGGTGAACGAGAAGGGAAGACCAAATAAGGTACGTTTTCTGTCCTTCCATACTAATGAATTGTTCATAATGCATCCTATCCTTTCAGTTTATCTGCATTCATTTTTTTGCTGTGAATTCGGCGTAGATCGTCATTCCGGCGGTAAGCTGCTTTGAAATATCGATCGGAGTTCCGTCGTTGGTCACCCATCCTGAGAAAGCATAACCTTCGTCGGGAGTAATCGTGAGTGTAAGATTTCCGCGGGCGTCGTTTTCAAGTTCGAGTGCGCCGTTTCCTTTGGTTTTGAAGTTTACCGTTATGTTTGAAGGAGGATTGGGAAGAACAATTTCTTCATCGCCGCATACGGCTGTAACCTTTGTTTTTGCAGTGGAGGAGAAAAAGATGGATCGCTTGAACATTTCGTCTCCGACACTGACGCTACCCGCAAAAAATCCGGTCATTCCGTCATATTTTCTGCTGAAATTTGCGGAACCCGCAATGCTTGCGGTGTTGTCTTTCAGGGTGAGTCCTCTTACATTGTTGAAATACGCGAAGCAGTCGGTTTGGGTTATTGCTGATTTTATATTGAATTTGTTCCCGGTGAGTCTGATGTCGTAGGCTGTGTTGGTCTGCACAATATATCCGTTCATGGCTTTTGCTTCACCTCCGAATTCGGTCACGCGGTATTCGGAAGACGAAGATTTATAAAGAGCGGAAAGATTGTATTCCGTCTTTATTCCGGCAATGTATACTGCACGGAGGAATGTCCCTCCTCCCAGGGTAAAGGTGTTGTTTTCAATATTGTAGTGATGACTGCCGGGCATTTCGTTTGCGTAACAGTAAACGATCTTTTTGCCTGAGGCGTCGGTGTAACTGCATGATGAGTTTTTTCCGTAAACACTGAGGAGCGCGGAATCGTCACCGAGGGATGCAGAGGTCGCTTTTCGGGTAGAAATAAATGTGTTTCCCGAAATTGTGACGTTTAAGGTGTTAAGGAGATGAAGTCCGCAGTAAAGAGGATTATCGACAACATTTCCGGAAAAGACGAATCCGTCACATGAAAGTGCGCCGCCCGCGCTGTGGTGACCGACAGCGGTCAGATGAGAACCGTAGTTGTCGGATGGCCCGAAGTAACATCCGATAACGGAAACGTTGCGTGTGTGGTGATAATCGCCTTCGGTGCATTGAATGGGGTTGGTTGCTGTGTTGCTTCCGATAGCACCGGAGGTGGTGGGTTCAAGTTGGATCGTTTCACGTGTTAGTACTCCGTTGGTGGAGGGGTAATTGTATCCCGCAAACATAACATTGCGTATAATAACGTCGGAACATCCTTCGATCTGAAATGCGTGATTGTTGGGATTGTCTTTGATAATGCAGTTTTCGAAGGTGATGTCCTCACCGCAGGCAAAACCGGCAGTCTTCATTTTTCCGCTGCAGTCTATCATACCGCCGGAAATCAGAAAGTGTGAAGTTCCGTTTGTGCAGTAGGATTTCGGTACTACGTTCAGGAAGAAGAAACTGTTGACCGATGATCCTGTGGAACGTAGAATGGCAATCTTGCCGCCGTTAACATATGATTTGGTGTCCTGATTGTATCCTACTGTTGCGTCTGGAAGAAAACCTTCAAGGCGGAGAGAGACATTGGGTTTCATTGAAAGCGTGGATATGCGGTAGATGCCTGCAGGAAGATAGACGGTACCGCCGCCTGCTTCGGAGGCCTTGTCGATGCAATTCTGTATCGCTTTGGTGCAGTCAAAAGAGTTGTTTGCTTTGGCACCGCAGTCAAGAACATTGAAGGAAATCCCGTGGGCGGTAAATGGTGTCACAACGCAGTCGATTTTTCCCGTGGTGACGGTGACGTCGGCAACGGCTGTCTCTCCGTAATTGTTGAAGAACGTTATTCTGTCCGTGCCGGTCTTTTTTGCGTTTATCGTGTATTTGCCGTCATTTTCGGAGACTTCGACTATGCCGCCGAGGGCACACGTGAAAAAAACAGGATCAAGTTTCAGGTCTCCCGGAGTAAGTATCGTTCCGCCTCCGGGGAAGACGACCGTAGTTTCGGGTACCGTAGTATCGGGGATCGTAGTATCGGGGACCGTAGTTTCGGAAACCGTAGTTTCGGTGATGGTCGTTTCGCTATCGGCGATTTCGGATGCCGACGCGGTATCGGTCAATGAGGTATCCGAACCGGACTCGGCAGTACCGGTGCTGTCTGTGGGATCTGTTGACGAAGTGTCGGAAGTATCGGCGGTATTCTTACCTGCGCTGCATGAAGTAAAGCATATACCCATCGAAAGAATCAGAATGAGTATGGAAACAAAGCGTTCTTTTTTCATATGGACCTCCCACAATCGTTGTCGGTATTTTTATTCGGCAATGAAAAAATAAATTTTATTAATCCATTTTAACACATATTCTGCTGTTTGTCAAGAAAATACCCCCACGAAGGTGTTTTTTTAAGCATAATTAACAAGGACAGTACAATAATTTTTTCATTTTTTTCCTATAAAGGAATCAATTCCAAAAGGCAGCCGTACGGAAAAATCGGTATAAATCCCCACAAACGGCAAACACTATTTACGCAGGAAGCAATCGAAACCGGCACGTGCCGGTTTGCGGCTTTAAGCAGAAAAACAAGGAGATTTATATAAATGAAAGCAACAGGAATCGTAAGAAGAATCGACGACCTCGGACGTGTCGTAATCCCCAAGGAGATCCGCCGCACCATGCGGATCCGCGAGGGGGATCCTCTTGAAATCTACACCGACCGCGAGGGGGAAGTTATTTTCAAGAAATATTCACCTATCGGTGAACTGAACGCTTTTGCTGCCCAGTATGCCGAGACTCTTCACAAGACCGGAGATCTGAACGTGATCATCTGCGACAGAGATGCCGTTATCGCCTGTGCGGGAGTACCGAAGAAGGAATTTTCCGAAAGACATCTTTCCGCTGAACTTGAAGAAATTGTTGCAGGCAGGAATCTTTATTGCTGGCATGAGGGAGAACAGAGAGTGTTTGCCGTGGCTGGATCTGATGAAAGCGCACAGGGATCGTCATATTTTGTCAGTTGTGCCATGCCGATAATTTCGGAGGGCGATATTCTCGGCTGCGTTGTGTCTCTGACACCCGTGGAGGGAGGATCGGCTGCCGGATACTCTGACCGTTTCGATCACGGACAGAGCGTCGAGGCAAAACTTATCCAGACTGCCGCCGCATTCCTCGGCAAGCAGTTGGAAGCATAATCAGACTTCTGAATATACGCCGACGCTGTGGGCAGGCTTCCGTTATACAAGAAAGTCTGCGCAGTTCGGCGTATTTTTTAATATATTGTCAGCTAATTTTAAAAAAAGTCTTGATTTATTTTTTTACTTCTATTATAATTATATATAACCATACAATGGGATTATTATGGAGGTACATATCAATGAATAACAACACCGTAATCAGAAAAGCCGTTATTCCCGCTGCGGGTCTCGGCACCCGCATGCTTCCCATTTCCCGCGCAGTCCCGAAAGAAATGCTTCCCATAGTTGACAAACCTGCCATTTCTTACCTTGTTGAAGAATGTGCGCAAAGCGGGATCACGGAAGTTCTTATCATTACCGGAAGAAACAAGAACGCTATGGAGGATTACTTCGATTATTCTCCCGAGTATGAGGCTTCCTTCGTGAAAAAGGGCAAACCCCAGATGATCGAGGAAATGCGTGAAAGCGCAAACTTCGGCGGAGTTCGTGTTTACTTTATGCGTCAGAAAGAGACAAAAGGACTCGGACATGCTATCGGCTGTGCACGTAATTTTATCGGAAACGAGCCGTTTGCCGTTCTTTACGGTGATGACATCATTTTTTCCGATTCAAAACCCGTTACCGCGCAACTGATTGACAGTTATCACCGTTACGGAAGAGCCGTATGCGGCGTCAAGAAAGTTCCTCACGAAATGATAAAGAAATATTGCTCTTTGAAGGCTGAACTTATTCCTGGCAGCGAGACGGAGTATTTTGTTGATGATATGATTGAGAAGCCTCAGAGAGACGAGGATGCTTTCTCAGATCTCTCCATTCTCGGCAGAGTTCTTCTCCCTCCGGAGATTTTTGACATTATCGACGTAACTGCCCCAGGTGCCGGAAATGAGATCCAGATTACGGACGCCATAGCAACCCTTGCACGTTCCGTAGGTGTTACTGCTCTCGACTATGACGGAGAGAGATTTGATCTCGGCTCAAAACTCGGTCTTATGTGTGCCAACGTGAAGCGTGCCGCCGTAAACGGCGAGATCGGCGACGATTTCCGTGCTTTCCTCAAAGATTTTGTAAAAACACTGTGATAAAATGACGAACACAAGGGTATCAAAAGAGAATTATTATCTTGATATAGCCCAAACGGTTTCGGAACGTAGCACCTGCCTGCGCCGCCGTTTCGGTGCCATTATTGTCAAAAACGATACCATTGTATCCACCGGATACAACGGAGCACCGAGAGGACGTGCGAATTGCAACGAACTGAACAGTTGCTACCGCGAAAAGCTCGGAATTCCGCGCGGAGAAAGATATGAGCTGTGCCGGTCCGTACACGCGGAAGCAAATGCCATAATCGCGGCACCCCGGGATCAGATGCTCGGTGCTGTTCTGTATTTATGCTGCACGTCCCCCGAGGACGGAAGAGTCATGCCCGGGACTACGAGCTGCATGATGTGCAAAAAACTCGTTATCAATTCCGGTATTACCAAGGTGATCGTCCGTGACGACGCAGAGAATTTCCGCGTTATCAATGTATCCGATTGGATCGACGATGATGACAGCCTGGGAGGGAAACTCGGGTATTGATCTGCCGTGTCGGCAAAATCGTAAAACAAACCAAAAAGGTTCGGTAATATAATGAAAAGCAACAAAATATACAGACTCTTATGTGTTGTCCTGACCATCGTTATGCTTCTTACCGCGCTGACTTCATGCGGAAAGCGGCTGACGATCAAGGGAGGTAAACTCACGGACCGTAAACTCGGCATAACATATACCATAGTGCCGAACTGCGAACCGAAATCCATCAGCAACGAAGTTTACGCGACGCATAAATTGAACGGGGTTACTACGGACTACTATACAATTGAGGGGTTTGATCCTGCGGAATGGATCTGCGACGAATACGGTCAGGTTTATTACTCAGGTGAGTGGACGTGCACGGATCTGCGTGATTTCGCTCCCACGTCGGTACTGCTCTGTACGAATTCCGACGTTTCCATGTCATTTGCGGAGATAACGGAAGCGGCATCGGTCGAGACAATAGTGAAACTCGTCACAGAGGGTAAGATGGAGCAATACCCCAATGTTCCCACAAAGTTCTATGTTCTCCGATTCACGTCCGAAAAGTATCCCGCACTTTATTTCTGCATGAAACTGATATGCACTGAAGATACCGTGTATATCAATTACCGTGATGAAATGAACGGTATCAACGTCTGTGTTGATGCGGGAAATATGTTTGATCAGTATATTTCCGAAAATTATCATTCCGCATATGACGAGAACTGACCGTGACGGACCGAAAATGAATATCCGTGACGGATCGTATGAACTGATGCCGTTTGGCGAGGGACATGTCGCCGAAGCGGTAATGATTGAAAAAGAATGTTTTTCAGAGCCGTGCGGAGAGGCGGCACTGAAGTATTTATACACATCTCCGAACGCATACGCCGTCGCCTGTGTTAATACGGGCGACGGCTGCCTTGCGGCATACGGCGGTGCCGAATACGTTATTGATGAAGCAGAGATACTTAACGTTGCTACGCGCCGTGATATGCGCCGCAGGGGATGCGCCGAAGCGGTGATGAGAAAACTCGAAAAGGAATTGTCCGCACGCGGAGTGCGCAGAGTATTTCTTGACGTACGCGAGTCAAATGAAGCGGCAAAATCGCTTTACCGGAAACTCGGGTACACCGATGAGGGCATCCGCCGGCATTTCTACCGTTTTCCCGCAGAAGATGCCGTTATTATGTCGAAAATAATCGGATAATCGGTCAAATACCGGTTTTCCGTTGAAATACCTGAATTATTTTACAGATAATCACAGATAAGGTCGTTATTTATAATGCTGATTCTCGGAATTGAATCCTCCTGTGACGAGACTTCCGCTGCCGTTGTACGGCAGGACGGGGATGGGAAACTGACCGCTTTGTCAAATGTGGTAGCGTCGCAGGTAGAGACCCACAGGCTCTACGGCGGTGTTGTGCCGGAAATAGCCGGACGCGCGCACATTGAGGCAGTAAGCAGAGTGGTCGGTGAAGCACTCAGAGACGCCGGCGTGTCACCTGCCAAACTTGACGGTGTTGCTGTCACATCTCACCCCGGACTTATCGGAGCTTTGCTTGTCGGTGTCAACTTTGCCAAGGCTTTTGCTTTTTCAAATAAACTTCCATTGCTGCCCGTAAATCACGTTCATGCACATACTGCGGCGGCATATTTGACGGATCCGGAACTGAAACCGCCGTTTCTCGCTCTCGTTGTGTCTGGTGGACACACTTCATTTTATCTTGTTCATGACTATACCCATTACGAGGAACTCGGCGGGACGCGTGATGACGCAGCCGGTGAAGCTTTTGACAAGATCGGCAGAGTCATAGGACTTCCATATCCCGGAGGTGCGGCAATGGATAAACTTGCCAAGGAGGGCGATGAACGCGGAGGGAAAAAATGTGTTTCGCTGCCGTCTCCCGCGCTTTCCGGTGATAATCTTGATTTTTCATTCAGCGGACTTAAAACCGCAGCATTGAATTATCTTAATTCTCAAAAACAAAAAGGCGAAGACGTTGACAGGGCACTGTTTGCATCAGCCTTTACGGAAGCAGTTGTCAGTGCGGTAACAAAAAAAGTACCGGCGGCACTTGAACGTTCCGGATGCCGCAGAGTCGTACTTGCCGGAGGAGTTGCGGCAAATTCACATCTGAGAGCAAGGCTTGACGAGGTCTGCCGCGCAAACGGAGCCAAACTTGTCGTACCGCCGAGAGATCTTTGCGGTGATAATGCCGCAATGGTTGCGGCGCAGGGAGTATATGAACTTCTTGCGGGAAATATTGCCGACACATACCTCAATGCTTCCGCTTGTGACTGAATACACGAATACCTTAACAATTTAAGTGTATTTTACGCAATGGGCGAGGTACTGAGCACGCTGCCCGCGGCAAATCAAAAAAGACGATAATTATCAAGGATGGTTTAAAAAATGAACTATCATTACGAAGAAAACGAAAAGAAAATTTCCGTGGCGGTTATCAGACGCCTTCCACGGTATTTCAGATATCTGAGAGGACTTATTGAACAGGGGATCACCCGTGTGAGTTCCGCGGAACTCGCGCGTATGATGGAAGTCACCGCGTCGCAGATCAGGCAGGATCTGAACTGCTTCGGAGGCTTCGGTCAGCAGGGATACGGATATAATGTAGAGCATCTTTATGATCAGATCTGTGAACTTCTCGGTGTCAAGGATAATTACCGCGCCGTGATAATCGGGGCAGGGAACCTCGGCAGAGCCATTGTGCGTTCGCCGATGTTTGAACGCCGCGGTGTTACTCCCGTTGCAATGTTTGACATTTCGGAAGATATTGTTGGGAATACCGTTGGAAATATTCCTGTCTATCATATGAAAGATCTCGAAACATTCTGCCGCGTTCACAAGGTGGATATCGGTATTCTCGTTCTGCCTAAGGATCAGGCAGAGGGCGCACTGACTGTTCTTGAAAAAGCAGGCGTCCGCGGAATATGGAACTTTACAAGTGCCGAACTGAATACGGAAAATGAAGAGACCTTGGTCGAAAATGTTCACCTCGGAGATTCACTTATGACACTTTGTTACCGCCTGCGCAGCAACGGAGTTTTCGGTGACACGGAAAATTCAAAAACGGAGGATTGACGTGGCATCCGGAGAAAATAAAAAAAGTACTGCTGTCACGGTGAATTACGGGTCATCCGTGGTGGTTATACCCGGTGCCGCGGCGGAAAAACTCCCGCTTGCGTCAAAGGAGGAAATAATCGTTCTTCTCGCAGTGCTCGGACAGAAGGAAACAACAGTTGACGGTATTGCTGAAATCTGCGGTACTGATGAGGAAGATGTCCGCGCGGCACTTGCATTCTGGCGGGGAGCGGGAGTAATTGATATCGGAAAACCGTCAGAAAACTCAGATGTTGACAAAGCAGAAAATGATAAGATAAAAAAAGCAGATAAAGAGGAAACCGGAAAGGATGCACCTGCGGCGGGAAAGGGAAAACGCCCCTCATCGGAACTTCCGGAATATAAAATGGAAGAAATATCACAGATCGTTGAAGATAACGCCGATCTTGGTAAAATGATAGACGACTGTGAGAGAATACTCGGAAGGATGTTCCGTGTGTCGGAAACGTCGCACCTGATTGCCCTTGTGGATCAGTTGGGCTTGTCACCGGAATATGTCCTGCTGCTGTGCACATATTGCGCAAGGCAGGGAAAAACGACGTTAAGATACGTTGAGACCACAGCCGTAAGACTTCACGACGACGGGATAGTTACAGTGGAAGAATTGGAATCTTTCCTGCGGCAGCTCGAACGCATGGATGAACTTCTTCCCGAACTCCGTGTCCTTTTCGAAATGGGTGACAGGCATATTACCACAAAAGAAAACGGTTATTTCCGGAGTTGGATACTGAAATACAATTACGGAATGGATGTCATACGCCGTGCTTATGAGGTTGCAGTGGACACCAAGGGTGCGGCAAATCCGTCTTACGTAAACGGAATAATCGGGAACTGGTATTCAGAAGGACTTGTTACATACGAGGACGTTGAACGCAAGCTGAATACTGACCGGGCGGCAAAGATCAATGCAGCCGGACAGAGTTTTGACGTTGACGATTTCTTTGCGGCAGCGCTGCGCCGGAGTTATAAAGACAGCGATTTCACACCGGACGTGGTAAGGTCAAATACAGCTGATGCCGCAAAAGACAAGAAAAAACGCAGCAAATAAGCCGGATACGGATTTTTCCGTGATCCGCAGGAAGGAACGGTCAGAATATGCCGTATAGAGAAGATCTCGGAAAGATCCGTGAGAGTTATAATACGAAGCACCTGAAAGCGGAGCAGGAAGCAGATGTAAAACGTGCCGAATTGTGGAGGAAGATCGACGGTCTGAAAGAGATCGATCGCAAACTTGCCGCAACGGGACCGCGTCTTATGGCTGTCGCCCTTCATGAGAGTGACGAGACGGTGGACGCCATCCACTCTGACGTTGATGCTCTCAATGAACGACGTGCACTTCTGCTTGAAGCCAACGGGTATCCCCCGGATTATTCCGATCCTCATTATGACTGCAATATCTGCGGTGACAGCGGGTACGTTAACGGCAAAATGTGTGAGTGTCTCAGACGTGAGCTGATTTTGGCGGGGTATGAGTCTTCTGGTATTACCAAACTGATGCGTACTCAGACTTTTGACAACTTCAACCTTGATTATTACCGCGCAAATGAGCGTGTATATATGAATATGAAGTACGTTTTCAATACAATGAAGGGGTACGCTGAGAATTTCTTACCAAAGTCTTCACCGAATCTTGCCCTATTCGGAGGAACGGGACTCGGCAAAACTCATCTTTCATCCGCCGTAGCAAGGGTGGTGATCGAGAAAGGATGGGACGTGGTATATACCGGTGCTATCGGTATGCTTTCGGATTTTGAACTTTACCGTTTTGATGACAGTTCGGGGATAGAGAGCGGATTTGCAAGAGAAAGATATATGAACTGTGATCTGCTCATTATCGACGATTTAGGAACCGAGGTGAGCAATCAGTTTACGCTGAGCTGCCTTTATAACGTGATAAATACACGAGGGATATTTGAACGTCCGACGATAATCAGTACGAACCTTTTGCAGAATGAGTTTATGGAAAGGTATAATGAGCGTATCACAAGCCGCGTGATCGGGGAGTATCTGCCCCTTGTGTTCACGGGAAGTGACGTGCGTAAACAGAAAGTGATCAAAGGTTAAATAATAAGAGGCTGTGAAAAGTCATAAGACATTTTAAACGCCTCTTATTTATATCATTTTTTACTCTCATTATGAAAGACAAAAATCAGATCTCCGTTTTCGTACGGTAAAAAGCGGCATTTCGCAGCAAGATCCGGAGACAGGATCCTGTCGGGGCAGAAGCAGAATGCAGCACCGCAGTTTTCCATAAAGGACAGAACTGCCCTCACTGTAAGAAAAGAGATCATTTCTTCGGATTCCGTTGACAATTCCGCATAATTTTCTTCTTGTTCAAGTGACATGATTCTTGCTTCATCATCTCTTATACGAAAATGGCAGGTTAATATAGGAATACCGTTCTTTACCGCCGAAAAAGACTGTTCCCCGCTGCCGTGAGCGTTGGAAGGAAATATTTCAAACATAAAAGACCTCCGTAATGTATGTAACGGAGGTCTTATTTGTATGTGTCTGTATTTATCCTTACTTAATATCATTCTTCATATCCGTTTATATCGGAGTCGGGAGCTTTCATTTTTGCCATGCGTCTCAAAGATGCAACTTCGTCATCACGGAGAACGCGCCATTTTCCCGGAGCGATACCGTTTACGGAAACGGTCCCGATACGAATTCGCTTAAGACGTGAGACTTCAAGGTGTGCCTGCTCGCACATTTTGCGTATCTGACGGTTTCTTCCCTCGCAGAGTGTCATTTCAAGTTTCGCACCGCCGTCATTCACTTCAAGAACTTCAACGGTAACGGGACGTATGGGGGTGCCGTCGATCACCATTGCGGAGCGGAGAAGAGCAAGTGTACGATCATCAACAGTACCTCTGACACTTACCCGGTATACCTTAGGAACATGGTGACGGGGGTGAGTCAGAAGATTTGCAAGTTCACCGTCGTCTGTCAGAAGCAGCAGTCCCTCGGATGCCATATCGAGACGTCCTATTGGATAAAGGCGGATCCCCGCGTCGGCAACGAGTTCCGTTACCTGATGTCGCCCTTTTTCGTCTTTGGCGGTACAGACATATCCGCGCGGTTTGTTCAGGGCAACGACGGTCTTGCGTTCGTTTGAGTGATAAACGATCCCTCTGCCGTTCCACGCGACTTTGTCAACTCCCGGCATTACCTTGTCGCCGATCGCGGCTTTTCTGCCATTTACGGCAACGTGTCCTTCTGCGATCTCACGTTCGGCGGCGCGGCGGGACATGACTCCGCAGTCTGTGAAATATTTTTGAAGTCTTATCTTTTCCATATTTATTTGATCCTATGTCCTGATTTGATTTTTGGTTCAGAGATCCCCTTTATTATCCGAACAGTTTCTGCCAGAAGTTCTTTTCCGGTGTTTTTGCCGCGCAATATGAAGTTACAACAGCGGATTCACCAATGACTTCTCCGTCACAGTACCAGATAACGCGCCCGATCTGATCACCGCGGAAAATTGGTGCAGGTCGTGACCGGGTCATTTCTATCCGACAGGTAACGGTTCCGTGAGAGCGTGGGAGTACTGCCGATACGTTATCCGCAATACGGCATTCCACGGTGCTCTGCTCACCTCCGACAACTTCGAGATACGGAAGATGTGTGTTATTCCCGAGGGCAAAATCCCCGTCACGGCTCAGTTCCACAGAACAGTATGCTGCAAAACCGGCGTCAAGCATAGCTGTATGATCCACCCAATCAGCACCGTCGTTGAGTGTCACGGCAACAAGTCTTACACCATCGCGTTCCGCTGCGGAAACAAGGCATCTTCCGCTTGATTTGGTAAATCCGGTTTTGACACCGATACAGCCTTCATACGAACGCAGCAGTCGATTGTGATTTATAAGCAGCCGGACTCCGTCGGATGACGGAACGGTGGCACGGTATGTCGAAACTATCGAACGGAAAATATCGTTGTCAAGTGCTGACGCGGCAATTGCGGCAAGATCTCTTACCGTGGTATAGTGAGCGTCGTCGTCGAGTCCGTGCGGATTTGTAAAATGTGTGTCTTTAAGTCCGAGTTCGTCGGCTTTGCAGTTCATCTTTTCCGCAAATTTTTCAACAGATCCACCGACGGTTATGGCAACAGCAGTTGCGGCATCATTGGCAGATTCGAGAAGAACGCACATCAGCAGTTCTTCAAGCGTCAGAGTCTCTCCCGCAGAGAGATAAACCGATGATCCTTCCACTCCGACGGCGGCATCGGGAATTTTTATTTCCGTTGACAGCGGCATTGACTCTATCGCGACGAGGGCAGTCATGATTTTTGTTGTACTTGCCATTCCGAGACGTTCGTCGGCGTTCTGCGACCAGAGTTCCCGCCGTTTTCCGCCTGTGGCATCAATGAGAATCGCCGAGCGTGCCGAAGTGGAGATCGAAAGACCTGCTGCTGAAACCGAGGTTTCTGCGGCGGTAAAATCATCGGAAGACGTGACTCCGGCACTCAAGGTCCCCCCGCCTCCTTCGGCGGCGGAAACATTGAAAACGATCAGAAGACACAAGGACAAAAGTGCGGCGGTCAGCCGTTTCAGTACTGTCATATCAACACCTCGGAAATACAGTTCTTCCGGAATATCCGGTCAAGAAAATTATATTTCCGACGGAGTACTTTTATGCGGGCAAGCTGTACGGGCTGTATATAAGAGCTTAATTATTTCTCGTCCGCTTTGTCTTCGGCGGGTTTATCCTTGGCAAAAAGTGCCTTAACTTTGGCTATAATGTCAGGTGAGCGTTCGATCACGTCGGCAACTTGTTCGACGGGACCGTTTTTCTGTTCAACGCCGACATTGATAAGATCTACTTTACCGTCGGCACCTATAACGAGAAATCCCTGAGGAGCGATAGAAAGTCCCGTTCCTCCGCCTCCGCCGAAGTTTTGCAGGCGAGCGCGTACTGCTTCGTCGTTTTTTCCGGTGAAATCAACTCCTCCGGAGGCGAATCCCATTGATATTTTGGAAATCGGGATGATAGTCACTCCCTGCGGAGTGGAAATGGGATTGCCGATAACGGTATTGGCGTCGACCATGGTGCGGATGTTTTCAAGGGATTCCTTAATGATGTCCTGAAGTTTGTTTTCGGAATTTGCCATTTTTTTACCCTTTCATATATGTTATCAAATATTTTTCATTTTTTCAAGTGACGTACGAGCGTGAATCCGGAACGGAACGCCGTATCGAATACCTGCCAGACTTTCAGCGAGAAACCGATCTCAATGTCGCAGGTTATTTTTTCGGAAAGATAGTCGGCATGAATATCCACATCAGCCTTTGCGGGATAACGGAGAGTGGATGTGGAGTCAAGCAGAGCGGCAAGGTAACAGACGGCCTGAGAGAGGATCCCGTAGAGGATCGCCGTTTTTGCGGCATCGTCAGTTCCGACGGACAGGTGAAGACGAGCTACCCTTATCCGCAGATGCTTACCGAAACGTCCGACCGCAGTTTTCACAAGGTCGGTAATCATTGAGACGTTCTCTCCCACCGTACGTTTTCTGATCTTTTTACCGGCTTTGCGTGCCTCTTCCTCGTCGGCTTTCTTTTTTGCCTTCTGTTCTTCTTTGCGTTTTTTCTTTTCGGATTTTTTTTGTGCTTTTTTTTCGGCGGCAAGACGCTGCTTTTTCTCGTATTTCGCCCGTCTTTTTACCGAATAATCACGCAGACGGATCTTTTTCTCTTTTTTCGGCATCAGTCTGATGGGAATACCGAGAATGCGGACCGTGATACCGACTTCATCGGCATAACTTATGACGACTTCGGCGCGGATCATCATAAGTCCGAAGATGAGCAGAAAAATGCCGAGTATAATGTATAACGCGATCGTTTCGGCTCATCCCCTTTCTGTCTTGCGTCATTGCACCGACAGAATGGTGCGTGACGCTTATGTGAAGAATCTTTACCTATTACTTTTGTTCAATTCCGAACGGAATTATTCACCGTCGGTCACATTGTCTGCGGAGTCAGCAAAAGTATCGTCAGGGATTTCCTCGGATACTTCCTCATCCGGAAGTTCATTTTCTTTTTCACTTTCATCTTCAATGAGGTTTTCGTCTGTATTCTCTGATTCTTCACTGTCGCTTTGTGACAGTGAATCGACGGCGGCAAGAACGGAATCTGCCTCGGGAAGTTCGGAGAGGTCGTTCAATCCGAAAACACGGAGGAATTTGTCGGTCGTGCCGTAAAGCATAGGTCTTCCGGGGGCATCAAGTCTGCCGCAGGCGGCAATGAGTTCCTTGTCGATAAGTGAGCCTACGGCATATGCGGAATCAACTCCGCGGACTGTGTCGATAAATGTCCGTGTTACGGGCTGATTATAAGCCACGATTGCAAGGACTTCAAGAGATGACGCGGAAAGATTACCTCCGCGGCGGATTCCGAGTGCTTCGCGTACATAGGGCAGATAGTCCTCACGTGTGCAGAGCTGGCATGTGTCGGGAAAGAGAAGCATCATTATTCCGCCCGTTTCGTCTGAGTTGTAATTTTCGGCGAGATGCTCCGCCATCCTGCGGACATCACGCGGTGTCAGTGACAGTGCTTCCGCGATTTTTTCATATGTTACGGGGTGTCCCGCGGCAAAAAGAATCGCTTCAAGGGCACCTTCGAGTTTTTTGATTTCAGTCAGTCTTTCAACCTGATCCATAGTGATTTATTCCTTATTATTAATATTTGGAGTGCATCAGTTGTCATAACCTGCGGATTCAAGATCAAGGGCAAAGTTACCGTGATAATCGGGATTCGACACAAAGCGGCTTTCAAGTCCGCGCAGGTCACCGAATTCGTCTGCATTTTCGACGAGCAGGACTCTGTGCATACGAATGAGTTCAAGAACACCGATAAAGATCGCAATAAGATCGGGACGCGATTCAGCATCTTCGATTAGTTCTCCGAGAGTGGGGCAGGCATCATCTTTCTCAAAATGTTTCATTATTCCGAGTATCTTGAGCTGCACCGGAACAATGGGACGGGTGACGAGAGGACGCACAATATTTGCTGCAATATTTTCCACGTTACGCGCTTCGGAGATCATACGGCGCATTGCTGTGTAAAGTTTTTCGGGATCGGAATCGGCAACGTAAGTTTTGTCCGGCGAAATTTCGTCTGTTTCCTTTTCCATTCTTCCACAGAATTGAGAGTATCTTTTCCCGAGCTCGACGGCGGCTTTCTTTGCCGCCGCAAGGCGGGCGATAGCCTCTGCGAGTTTTGCCCGCGGATCTTCCTCATCTTCGTCTTCGGCGCGCGGCAGGAGCATTTTGCTTTTGATGAGCATAAGTTCCGCTGCCATATTCAGAAACTCAACGGCGAGATCCATATTGAGTTTTTCCGCCTGACCGATATACTCAACGTACTGATCACAGATCAAGGAGATCGGGATATCTTCGATCTGTACTTTGTTCTTGTGAATAAGATTCAGAAGCAGATCAAGAGGTCCCTCGAATTTTTCAAGTTTATATGTGATGATTTCTTCGCTCACTTTTTGCCTCCGTATCAACCGAAGAAGGGAAGAAGTTCAAGCAGACGGAACATACCGCCGAGGATCAGATTTGATATAACGGAAAGAGGTCCCGTCAGAAGTCCGAACCAGAGCAGGACAAGTATGGCAAGCATAATATACCGCTCGTACTGCATTACCTTGAAATACCACTTTGTGGGCAGGAATATATAGAAGAATCTGGAACCGTCAAACGGAGGTATCGGCAGCATATTGAATATGGCGAGATACACATTAAGGCGAGCGGCAACAAACAGAAAATCAGAAAGAATCGTGAGAAAATAAAATCCGGTTCCGGCTGACGTAAAGGTGATGTTTTTTACTATGGCATATTCCGTTTCATACAGAATGGCAAATACAAAACCGAGAAGAATATTGGCTATGGGTCCTGCAATGGCAGAGAGTGCCATATCGCGTTTCGGCTTTTTGAAGTAGCGGGTGTTGATCGGTACCGGATTTGCCCATCCGAAGCCGAAAAGAAGCATACAGATAAAGCCTATGGGATCAAGATGCTTTCTCGGGTCAAGCGTAATCCTGCCGAGATTCTTTGCCGTGTGATCACCTAGTTTGTCGGCGACGATACCGTGGGCACATTCGTGTATGGTAAGGGAGAGAAGAATGACAGGCAGAGTCAGAAGCATTGAGAGAATGTACGTACGCCAGTCTCCGTTTGATGTTATTAAGTATCTGAACATTCGGATTCCTTTCTGTTTTGCGGGTGTGATCTCAGCATTTTTTTCAGTGGTGATATCAGTTTGATTTTTCAGGCGAAAGAGCGGCATCAAGGAAGACTTTCCAAAGAATATCCTTGCCTTCTCCAGTTTTTGAGGAAAACGGTATGACCGTAGTGCCGTGCGGAATGTCTTTGTGGACGGCAAGCTTTTCAAGTGCGGCAGCACGGTTTGTTTTGTTTGGTTTATCAGCCTTTGACGCCACAATGACAAAGGGAATTCCCGAGTCACACAGATAATTTATCATCATAAGGTCGTCAGCTGTGGGACCGACTTCAAGGTCCACCAGCTGAACAGCAAGCCGCAAAAGATCAATATTCGGATTTTTGGTAAAGAATCCCTCCGTCAGTTCCGACCACCTCGCCTTGTCTGCGGCGGGACGGCGTGCAAATCCGTATCCGGGAAGGTCAACGAGCATAATCTTTGAGTCGATATCGTAAAAATTGACGGTTATGGTCTTTCCGGGGGATGAACTGACTCTTGCAAGGCTTTTGCGCCCAAGCATAGTGTTGATCAGTGAACTTTTCCCGACATTCGATCTGCCGGAGAAGACGATCTGCGGCAGAACTTTCGATGGAAACTGATCCACCCGCCCCGCGGAAATATATAGTTTTGAATTCGACGGATTGAACGCCATTTTGTTACCTCTTATTGATCGAGCGGCGCGAAAGCGCAGTCTTTTTCAGTTCTGTTCCTTGAGTACGGTTGAGCCTGCGGGAGTACCGGTGCTTTTCACAGCGTCTGTGGTGACAAGGGCATTTTTCAGCACTTCACGCACATGGCGGCAAGGGATGAAACGAATATTCTGCCGTACTTCGGAGTCTATCTCTTCAAGGTCGGGCACATTTTCTTCGGGGATAAGCACGGTCTTTACTCCGGCGGCGTAGGCTGCCATTGTTTTTTCCCGCAGACCTCCGATAGCAAGTACACGTCCGGTCAGAGTGACCTCTCCCGTCATTGCCACGTCGTGTGCTGCGGGAATTCCCGACAGCGCGCTGATAAGTGCCGTGGTCATAGTCACTCCGGCGGAGGGACCGTCTTTCGGGACTGCACCTTCGGGAACGTGAATATGTATATCGCGGTTTTTGTAGAAATCAGAGGGAATGCCGTATTCAGACGCGACCGAACGGACATATGTCAGAGCCGCACGTGCGGACTCCTTCATAACGTCGCCGAGAGATCCCGTAAGTTCGAGTTTCCCAGTACCTTCCATAACGGCAGCTTCGATTTTCAGCAAGTCTCCGCCCGCTTCTGTATAGGCAAGACCGTTCACAACTCCGACGAGATCCTCGTCTGACACGGAGATGGGAAGCAGTTTTCTTGCGCCGAGATATGTCTTCACATCATCTTTGTCAACGGTGATGCGCTTGATCTCTCCGCTGCTTTCGACGATCTTTTTTGCGGTTTTGCGGCAAAGTTCCGCAACGGTGCGTTCAAGATTGCGTACGCCTGCTTCGCGGGTGTAGCAGTCAATGATCTCATATACAGCCTCGTCGGTGAGTTTCAGCATACGCTTATTCATACCGTGGCGGCGGAGCTGCTTCGGCAGAAGGTGATTTTTTGCTATCGACAGTTTTTCCCGGCGGGTATATCCGGGAAGCTCGATTACTTCCATACGGTCGATAAGGGGACGCGGAATGGTGTCGAGAGTATTTGCTGTGGTAATGAAAAGGCAGTCGGAGAGATCGAACGGAATTTCCACGAAATGATCGCGGAAACTCTTGTTCTGCTCGGGGTCAAGCACTTCAAGAAGCGCGGATGAGGGATCTCCGCGGGAATCGGAAGATACCTTGTCGATCTCATCGAGAAGGATCAGAGGATTGTTTACTTTCGCCTGGGTCAAGGCACTTATGATGCGTCCGGGCATGGAGGCAACGTAGGTCTTTCGGTGACCGCGAATGTCTGCTTCATCATGAACACCGCCGAGAGATACTCGTACATATCTGCGGTTCATGGCGTGTGCGACGGAGGCGGCGATTGAGGTTTTTCCGGTTCCGGGAGGTCCTACAAGACAGATGATCTGATTCCGCAGTTCGGGATTGAGCTGCTTTACGGCGAGGAACTCAAGAATACGTTCTTTTACTTTTGTTAGACCGTCATGATCCGCGTCGAGGATCTTTTTGGCTGCGGCGACATTGAGTCTGTCCTTGGTGTGTGCAGTCCACGGAATATCGAGAGCCACATCTATATAGTTGCGCAGTACGGTCGCCTCGGCGGATCCGTACGGCGTTTTTGAGAGGCGTTCGTTTTCTTTAAGGAGTTTTTCCCTGACTTCCTCCGGCAGATGTGCACCGAGGATTTTGAAAGTGCAGTCGTCGGGATCCTGATCCTCGCCGAGTTCTTCCTCGATTACTTTCATCTGTTCCCTGAGATAGTATTCCCTTTGAGCGTGTGCGATACGTCCCTGAGTTTTTCCGTGAATATCGCGTTCCACGTCAAGAAGATGACACTCCTCGTCTATGAGAATGAGCAGACGCTCACATCTTTTATAAGGATCAAATTCTTCAAGTATCTCCTGCTTGTCGGGAAAACGGCCGAGTACGGAGGCGGCGATAAGATCCGCGAGCAGTTCGGGTGTGCGCAGACGCCGCACGGCGATCTCAATGGATGCAGGAGGATTGGGGAAGTAAGCACAGAGGCGTTTGAAGGCTTTTCGCATTTCTTCACAGTATGCCTCACCTTTCAGGTCGCCCTCTGCCACGCTGACTTCTTTTCTGACTCCGGCGGCGGTGATCAGACCGTCGTTGAGATAATATTCATTGACTGAAGCGCGGCACAGACATTCGCAGGAGATCGTTCGTTTGCCTTCTTCTCCGCGTTGAAGGTGAACTCTGACCACGGTTCCCACGGCGAAAAGATCCTTGGGTTCGGTTTCGTTGTTTACTTCGCTGTCGGAATCCGGCTTTACGGCAACTGCAAGTGCAAGACCGTCGTATTCTTCGGCGGCGTTTGCCGCGAGGACGGCGGATGAATCGGGATTTTCAACTTCAAGCGGGATCGATGGAAAGGCGACGATACCGCGGAGGGGAATGACGGGCAGAAGGATCCGCTCGGCTTTTTCTATGTATTTTGGCATTTAAATCAGTATTTCCTTTCGGTTTCGTGTTTGCGCGGGTGCCGGTCCGGGGATTCCGTCGGCTTACGGGCATTTTATCACAGTATTATAGCATATTATTTCACAGATTTCTATACTTTTATTAAAAATTGAAGAAAAGAGTGAAGAAAATTTACATAAACAAAAGAAAAACGCGCTTTCGGAGGCTGTTGTGCCCGTCCCGCGCGCTGTTGATTACGGAAAAAATCAAACAGAGAAAAAAATTAAAAAAGCAACAACGGTGATCAGTCCCTGCGTGTTGATATCATAAGCTTGATACTCCGCAAAGAAAGATGACCGTTGTGCATTCGAGGCCAGCGACGGGTACTCCCGTGACTGTGCCACTATTATACAACAAATTTCGCAGCTTGTAAATTATGAATATTGACGAATATTGACGGGAAATTTCGTGCAAATAATCCATAGTAGAAAATTGACGGCAAAAAGCGTAAGATTTTAGGCGATTATTACCACGACACACAGTACGACATGCCGTCAAGGTAATACGTTCAGTTCGTTCGTATTGTGTCAGAAGGCAAATATTCTGATTTTTTGAATTCAGTATCTGACGCATATTAAAGAAAAATGTGAAAAAACAAAAAAAATTTCATTTTTCTCTTGACAGAATGTCAGACGCGTGGTATAATTTCTCCTGCAATCAAGAAGAACACTCCGTTCTCACCCTGCCGCACCGCGAGCAGGCGTTAATATCGACGTACTCATTTTATGGGTTTTTGTTCGGCACGGAGTTTCTTCGCGCCGTTTTTATTTTTATCGGAGGTGAGCGACAATAGCTGCTAAGGAAACCTTACTCAACGAAAACATCCGCTTTAAAGAAGTCAGAGTCATAGGACCCACGGGAGAACAGCTCGGTATTATGAGTTCCGAGTCTGCACTTCGTACCGCCTACGACAAGGGACTTGATCTGGTCCTTGTATCAGCCCCCACGGTTCAGCCGCCAGTATGCAAGATCATTGACTACGGCAAATACCGTTTCGAGCAGGACAAGAGAGAAAAAGAAGCAAAAAAGAAACAGAATATCGTGGAGATCAAAGAAGTCCAGCTGTCATGCAGGATAGAGACTCACGATTTTGAGACTAAGGCGAAACACGCCATAAGATTTCTCGGAGATGGCAACAAAGTCAAAGTAGTACTTCGTTTCCGCGGAAGAGAAATGAGCCATCAGCAGCTCGGCAAGGACATTCTTGACCAGTTCCGTGACGCCGTGGCGGACTATGGAACCGTTGAAAAGGCTCCGGTCCTCGACGGAAAACTGATGACCATGATGATAACGCCGGTCAAAAAATAAAGTCAGCAAGGTACTCCGGTTTTCTGCGGGAGTGCCATGATACGTGCCGCAGGCGCGTTATATAACGATTCGCAAGAATCACGAAAAATATTAAGTCAGGAGAAAATACAATGGGAAAAATCAAGACACACAGAGCCTCAGCCAAACGCTTTTCCGTTACCGGAACCGGCAAGGTCAAAATGAATCACTCTCATCACCGTCATAAACTCGGTCTGAAAGATCAGAAGAGAAAGAGACATCTTCGCACTGCCGATTACGTGCAGGGCAAGACCGCGTCCAACATCAAGACGCTTATCTGCAAGTAATAAAGGCACAGGAGGTAAAGTAAAATGGCTAGAATCAAAGGCGCAATGATGACGCGCAAAAGAAGAAATAAAGTTCTGAAGGCTGCTAAGGGTTACTGGGGTGCAAAGAGCAAGCACTTCAAAATGGCAAAGCAAGCCGTTATGAAGAGCGGCAACTATGCATTTGCAGGCCGCAAACAGAAGAAGAGAGATTTCCGCCGTCTGTGGATCGCCCGTATCTCCGCTGAGGCGAAGGTAAACGGAATGAACTATTCCACCATGATCCACGGTCTGAAAAAAGCCGGTGTCGATCTTAACCGCAAAATGCTCGCCGAGATCGCCGTTGCCGATAAAGAGGCATTCGCTGCTCTCGCAAAACAGGCAAAAGAGGCTCTCTGAGCACTTTAATAATCTGGGGCTGTGCGCAAATTCCGATTTGCAGCAGCCCCGTTTGTCGTATTCGGTATGTCATTTTTTTTGAAAGGCGGTGCTGCAAGTGGCAATAAATGACGCATGGAAAGCGGAATATATAAGTTCGCGTCAGAATCCGTATCTGACTTTAGTGAACTCTCTGAACGACCGCCGTGGGCGGGATAAAGAGAGGCTTTTCCGCTTTGACGGGATCAAACTGTTCCGTGAAGCAGTCGCGTGCAGAGTGGAGATAGAGCGAGTCCTCATTATGGAGGAAAAGGCGGACAGACTTTTGCCGGAAGTGCGGGCCCTTGCCGCCGGAGCACCGGTAACGGTGCTTTCGGGAGGTGCGTTTTCTAAAATTTCCGAAGAAAAATCTCCCGAAGGCATAATTACTGTGGCAAAATATATTGACAAACGGCGCAAAATCGCTACAATAAATAACGTGACTGAACTTGCACGGTCGCCGAAAAAGATGATCGCGCTTGAATCTGTACGCGATCCCGGCAATGTGGGAACAGTGATACGTACTGCTGCCGCCTTTGGTGTGGATACCGTACTGATGTCCTCCGACTGTGCCGACATATATAATCCGCGTACTGTCAGAGCTGCAATGGGCGCGTTATTCTCACGTGAGATCTTCGTATGTCCGGATATGGCAGAGAGCCTGCGCATACTGTCACAAAACGGAAGAAGAACTCTCGGAGCTGCTTTGTCGGAGAGGGCTGTGACTTTTGCCGAGGCAAAGATCGTTTCCTCGGACTGTGTTGTTATCGGGAACGAGGGACACGGACTGTCTGACGGTGTGATCGATGCCTGCGACGGATGTGTCATACTGCCAATGAAGCAGGGACCGGGAGTCGAATCTCTGAATGCAGCAATTGCGGCATCCGTTTTCATGTGGGAGATCGCCGGAAAGAATCTTGTCTGATGCTATCTGTGCCTGATCCAATCGCATTTCAGGTACTGAAATCAAGTGTGGAGGGAATTGCTATGTCGGGTATCATTGCGGGAAAAGATCCGCTTTACGAAATCTGGCTGTCCCTGTGCCTTGACGCCGGAAGCACAGCATACGGTGAACTCTTTCCGCGCTTTTCTTCTGCTTATGAGATTTACCGTGCCGACTCCGAGGAACTTGCCGAGGCGGGAATTCCGGAGCGTATATCCGCAAGACTCTTGAACAAGGATCTCGATCCGGCATGGCGCTGTATGGATTTCTGCTCAAAAGAAGGGATAGGAGTGATCGTCAGAGGCTGGAAGGGATATCCGGAAAGGCTTGCCGATATACCGAACCCGCCTTTTCTGCTCTATTACAAAGGACATATTCCCGATGTGGACTCAAAGATCTGCACTGCTATGGTGGGAACGCGGTCAATGAGCGAATACGGAATGAAAATGGCGTATAAAATAGGCTATGAACTGGGGGCTGCCGGTGCCGTCGTGGTCAGCGGAATGGCAAAAGGTGTTGATTCCGTCTCAGCCTGCGGAGCACTTGAAGCGGGCGGAGTCACGGTTGCTGTCTCCGGCTGCGGTCTTGACCGTGCTTATCCGTTGTCACACAAGGCTTTGATGCGCGCAATATCGGAAAAAGGAGCCGTTATAAGTGAATATCCTCCCGGATCGCTTCCCGTAGGATCGCATTTTCCCGTGAGGAACCGAATAATCAGCGGACTCTGTCAGGGAACGCTCGTGGTTGAAGCAGGAGAGAAAAGCGGATCAATGATCACTGCACGCGAAGCAATAAGACAGGGGAGAGCAATTTATGCTTTGCCCGGAAATATCGGTGCGGAGAACACTGCCGGAACTAATTCTCTTATACGTGACGGCGCAAGGATAGTACTCGGTGCACGCGATATTCTGTCCGATTTTTTGCTGATGTACGGAGATACCGTGAATAAGGACGCTCTGGTACGAGCAATGTCGTGTTCTGATATCCGTGACGGTGTGCTCGGAAAATACGGAGTTGACGGTGCGGGATCCTTATCCGGCAGGTGCGGACATTCTGACCCCAAAACCACATTGAGTCATTCAGATCATTACGCGAATGCCACCCAAGCCTGTGCTCTTACCCACAAAGCAGATCAAAAAACGAAAAAACACCGTTTTCTCTTTCCCGAACGGGCAAGTAAGGCAAAAGATACAGAAACCGGAAACGAAATCACCGAATCTCAAATCAATAAAAACAGTCCGGCGGAGCTTGTCTCCGCGGAAACTGCTCTGCCGCCTCCCCCTGAGGGAAAACTGCGGCAGGTATACGATCTTATGATAAAGGGAAAAAAGATGAATCCCGACGATTTTTCATCACTCGGATATCCGGTGGGAGATGTGGTCGGAACTTTGTCTATGCTTGAAATCATGGGTTACGTGGAAAGCGCACCGGGCGGCGTTTACATCAGACGCAGCTGATGTGCAAAGAATCAGTTAATTCTGAAAGGAATAGAATATTAATTATGGCAAAAAGTACCGCAAAAAACCTTGTTATCATTGAGTCACCTCCGAAAGCGCATACCATTCAGGCGTGCCTCGGATCAAATTATAAGGTCGTGGCATCCAAAGGACATGTCCGCGATCTGCCGAAAAGTTATTTCGGTATTGATATTGAAAACAACTTCCAGCCGCACTATATCAACATACGCGGCAAAGGAGATCTGATAAAAGAACTGAAAAAAGAAGCAAAGGAAGCGAATAAAGTCTTCCTTGCAACCGACCCCGACCGCGAGGGAGAAGCCATTTCATGGCATCTTGCGACGGCACTCGACCTGCCGCCCGAGAAGACTCTGCGTGTTACTTTCAATGAAATCACGAAAACTGCCGTGAAAAACGCGATCAAGGCTCCGCGCCAGATAGATATGAACCTCGTTGATGCGCAGCAGTCCCGCCGTATCCTTGACCGTATCGTTGGGTATAAACTCAGTCCCCTGCTTTGGAAGAGAGTAAAACACGGACTTTCCGCAGGACGGGTACAGTCAGTTGCCACAAGACTTGTGGTGGAACGCGAAGAGGAAATCCGTGCTTTCGTTCCCGTTGAATACTGGACTATCGGCGCAAAACTTGATCCCCGTGACGGGAGTACACCTTTTGCAGTAAGGTATTTCGGCAGTGCTGCTGCCAAAGATAAGGGAAAACTCACCTGCGAGGCTGATGCCAATGCCGTTGTTAATGATGTAAAAGGCAAGGATATGACAGTCCTTTCGGTTAAGCACGGAGTAAAATACAAATCCCCAGCACCGCCTTTCACCACGTCAACTATGCAGCAGGAAGCATCACGCAGACTCGGATTTCAGTCTGCCCGAATCATGCGCACAGCTCAGGAACTGTATGAAGGTATAAACCTCGGTGCCGCAAACGGCGGTGCCCAGGGTCTTATCACCTATATGCGTACCGACTCTCTCCGTGTAGCGGAGGAAGCACAGGATGCTGCACGTGAATTTATTGCGGGGAAATACGGAGAGCAATACCGTCCCGCAACTCCCCGTGTTTTCAAGACAAAGGCTGGTGCTCAGGATGCTCATGAAGCAATACGTCCGTCAAGAGTCTCTCTGACTCCCGCAGACGTAAAGCAGTACCTTACACCCGATCAGTTCAAACTCTACCGTCTGATCTGGGAAAGATTTGTGGCAAGTCAGATGGAGTCAGCAAAACTCGATACCCTGACTGTTGATTTTGAATGTGCAGGTCACGTGTTCCGCACCGGCGGTTATACCGTGGTGTTCCAGGGATATATGGCAGTTTACGAGGAAACTCAGGATGATGCCCCCGCTTCTGCCGACGCTGATCCCGATAATATAAAGAACCTGCGGATCCCGGCTCTCACCGAAGGTCAGAAACTCGGAGTCACCGAGATTACTCCTGCCCGTCACTTCACTGAGGCACCGCCGCGCTACACCGAGGCAACGCTCATCAAGGCACTTGAAGACAGGGGGATCGGACGTCCGAGTACCATTACTCCGACAATTACCACCATCATCACCCGTGAATATGTAAAACGTGACGGAAAGTCCCTCGTCCCCACTCAACTCGGTGAGGTTACGACTGCCCTTATGAGAAGCGACTTTGCCGACATTGTGGACTATAAATTCACCGCTAACATGGAAGATAAACTCGACGGTATCGAAAACGGCGATACTCCCATGATTTCTGTTCTCAATGATTTTTGGAACGGATTCAGATCCGAACTTGAAATCGCAGAGAAAAAGGAAGCTGATGAGGGTGCAGAGACACCTGTGGAAGAAACCGACCTGATCTGCGATAAATGCGGGGCGAGAATGATCGTCAAGCAGGGGCGTTTCGGAAAATTCGCTGCCTGCCCCAATTACCCTCAGTGCCGCAATACCAAACCCCTTGAAGGCAGCAAAACGGAGCAGGAGAAAAAGCCTGCGGTGATCGCTGACTTCAAGTGTGAGATCTGCGGCGGCGATATGGTTCAGAGACACGGTCCTTACGGTACTTTCTATGCCTGCGCCAATTATCCCAAGTGCAAGTATATAAAGCGTGAAGAAACGAAGCTTGACGTGAAATGTCCGAAGTGCGGCGGAGATATTCTTCTGCGCCACGGGCGTAATAAATCCGTGTTTTACAGCTGCTCGAATTATCCGAAGTGTGATTTTTCGAGCTGGGATATGCCAACCAATGAAAAATGCCCTGACTGCGGAGCCATGCTTTTCCGTCGCAAGGGCAGCAATCCGGGTCTCGTGTGTCACAATAAGTCCTGCGGCTACACTCGCCGTGAAGAGCCGGTACCGGACAACGCCGTGAACGACGATATGCCGCCCATGCCCGGTGACGGTGATGCTCCGACTGAATTCTGACGGAGAAAGTGCCTATGTGTAACGAAAACACTGCCATTAACGAAGAAAAGATCATAAACGTCTTCGGTGCCGGTCTTGCCGGTGCCGAGGCGGCGTGGCAGGCGGCACGCCGCGGAGTTAAAGTCAGACTCCACGAAATGAAGCCGCACAAATACACACCTGCCCACAAAAGTCCGAAATTCGCGGAACTTGTCTGTTCAAATTCCCTCAGATCCGACAGTACCACCAACGCCGTCGGACTGCTCAAAGAGGAGATGCGGCGTCTTGGATCGCTGATACTTGAAGCTGCCGATATATCCAGAGTACCCGCTGGATCAGCTCTTGCCGTTGACAGAGAACGTTTTTCCTCGTATATCACGGAAAAACTGACAAATCATCCGAATATTGAGATAATCGGTGATGAAGTCTCTTCCGTTCCGGCAGGTGAGACCACAATAATCGCAACGGGACCGCTGACTTCGGATAAAATGGCTGATTACATCCGAACGGAACTCGGTTGTCCGGGACTTCATTTCTTTGATGCAGCCGCCCCCATAGTCGACGGAGCAACTATAAATAAAGATATCGCATTTTTTGCTTCACGTTACGACAAGGGCGATGCGGATTATCTCAACTGTCCTATGACGAAAGAACAGTATGAGGCTTTTTACGACGCACTTGTGAACGCACGCGAAGCGGAGCTGCACGACTTTGACAGAGAAGAACAAAAAGATCTGACCGTGTTTGAAGGCTGTATGCCCGTTGAAGTTATGGCGAAACGGGGCAAAGATACACTTTGCTACGGTCCGCTGAAACCTGTTGGACTAAAAGATCCGCGCCATCCGGAAGCAGGCGAATATTACGCCGTAGTCCAACTGCGCCGTGAGGATGAGGAAGGAACGATGTTCAATCTCGTGGGATTTCAGACACATCTTGCTTTCCCGGAACAGAAGCGCGTTTTCAGAATGATCCCCGGACTTGAAGAGGCGGAGTTTCTCCGCTACGGGGTGATGCACAGAAATACTTACCTTGATTCTCCGGGACTTCTCGGACCGGATTATGCAATGCTCTCCCGTCCGGAAGTGTTTTTTGCCGGACAGATGACGGGAGTCGAAGGTTACGTGGAATCCGCAGGCTCCGGAATGGTGGCGGGAATATCCGCCGCGAGAAGGGTGCTCGGACTTTCCCGAATCGTGTTTCCGGAGGAAACAATGCTCGGTGCCATGTCAGCCTACGTTTCCCGCGGAGGAGTTGGTGCTTTTGCTCCCATGAATGCCAATTTCGGCATAATCGCGCCCCTGCCGCAGCGGGTAAAGGGCGGAAAAATGGCGAAATATGCGGTCTATGCCGAAAGATCTCTTGAAGCTGTGGAAAAAATCCGCGGAATTCTTTGATTTTAATTTGCTGATAATGCTGTTACGTGATAATGGAGAACAATGAGAATCATAGTTGACTGTATGGGAGGGGACAACGCCCCCATCGAAGTCGTTCGCGGTGCATACGCCGCATCTCTCGAATATAACGCAAGTTTCATTCTCGTGGGCGACAAAGCTCAGATCAACGCTATTGCCGACGCAGACGGGATGGACCTGCGCCGTTTTGACATTGTTGATGCCCCCGTTACTATTGAAATGAACGACGATCCGCTCTGCGTTGTCAGAGCCAAGAATGATTCAAGCATGAGCACAGCTCTGCGCCTGCTTGCCGACGGGAAGGGCGATGCGGTGATAAGTACCGGAAATACCGGTGCGCTTTTCACCGGTGCCACACTTATTGTCCGGAAGATAAAAGGGATCCGCCGTGCGGCTATTGCCGGGATACTGCCAATGGATCCGCCGGTGCTTCTTCTTGATTCCGGAGCCAATGTGGTGGTGACCGACGAATACCTCGAACAGTTTGCGATTATGGGAAGCATCTATATGCAGAAGGTTTACGGACTGTCCGCTCCCCGTGTCGGACTGCTGAACAACGGTGCTGAGGAATGTAAGGGGACCGAACTTCAACTGAAAGCATACGCAAGGCTGAAAGAATCTCCAAGCGTTAATTTCGTTGGCAACGTGGAAGCTGACAAGGTGCCGAAAGATGCCTGCGACGTTCTTGTGACCGACGGCTTTACCGGAAACATTCTGCTCAAATCCATTGAGGGAATGGGCAAACTTATGCTGTCCACAATGAAACAGTTGTTTATGGCTGACGCACGCACGAAGATTTCCGCGGTTTTTGCAAAGCATAAGGTAAGCGACATAAAGAAACGCTTTGACTCAACCGAACACGGCGGCGCACCTTTCCTCGGGATCTCAAAGCCCGTCATTAAGGCTCACGGCTCATCGAATGCCAAGGCAGTGAAAAATGCCATACGCCAGGCGATAAGTTACGCGGATTCGGGGGTTATCGTCAGTATCGCTCGTGAAACGAAACTCTTCACGGAAGCTGCAAAGTCCTCAAAGGCAGAGGAGAAAAAAACTGATACCGCGGAAAAGACCGGAGTATGATCTGCGGAAATACAAAAACAGAAAACGGAGGTGACCGCCGTGAGCGGAAAGAATACAGAAGAGTCCCTTGCCGCACTTGAAGAGAGGATCGGCTATCACTTCAAACGCGGTGAACTCCTGCGTGAAGCAATGACACATTCGTCATATTCCCACGAATGGAAGGGCAGCCCCAAGCCGCCATGCAACGAAAGACTTGAATTCCTCGGAGATTCCGTGCTGTCGCTGATCGTCAGCGAGTACATCTATTCAAAATATCCCGACTGTCCCGAAGGGGATCTGACACGTATGCGAGCTGAGATCGTTCGCGGCGATACAGCTCTTTCAAATTTTGCGGAAAAGATCGGCATCGGAGACTGTCTTTTCCTCGGAAACGGCGAGGAAGCAAGCGGCGGACGGTGCAATAAAAAGATACTTGAAGATGCTTTTGAGGCTCTTGTGGCAGCCGTCTTTCTTGACGCCGGCTCCGACGACAATGCAAAGGAAGCGGTCAGATCATATCTGATCCCTCTTGCAGAAGAAAAAATTGCCGAGATCTGCATTCCGGGTAAGGGCAGAGTTGTGGATTACAAAACTCAGCTCCAAGAGGTAGTTCAGAAGAATTCACGCGGTGAAAGACTCGAATACGTGACAGTTGACGAGCGCGGACCGGATCATGCAAAAACCTTTACGGTGGAAGCAAGGATAGATTCAAACGTGTTCGGCAAGGGAGAGGGAAGAAGAATAAAGGACGCAGAACAGATGGCTGCGCGGCACGCCCTTGTAACACTCGGTGAGATCGCGGATTCTGATAACGAATGAATAATATTATCGGGACTGTCTTTTTCGCGGCAGTCCCGTTGTTGATATTGATATGAAAATGAAAAAGAAGGTAGTGCGGAAAGATGAAAAAGTCAGAAGTTAGAAAACATAAGAATATCCCCGTTTTCATACCGCATCTCGGCTGTCCCAATGCCTGTGTTTTCTGTAATCAGCGGGCAATTTCAGGAAGAACATATTTTGACGAATCCGACGTTGAGCGGCAGATAGCGGAAGCGGCGGCTACTCTCGGAGAGAACGACGAGGCGGAGATCGCCTTTTTCGGCGGATCGTTCACGGGGATCGACAGGGATCTGATGATCCGTCTTCTATGTATTTCCGATAATTTTGTGGAATCAGGCAAGGTTGGTGCCGTAAGATGCTCAACCCGTCCCGATTATATTGACGGTGAAATTCTCGGAATTCTTCGTGAACACCATGTCACAACGGTTGAACTCGGTCTTCAATGTCTTGATGACAGGATTCTCGGTATCTGCCGACGCGGACATGATGTCGAAACGGCAAGGCGCGCCTGCAAAATGATAAAAGAAGAAGGCTTTTCCCTCGTCGGACAGATGATGATAGGTTTGCCGGGGGCTGCACCGGAGGATGAAACCGCAACGGCGGAGATGATATGCGACATGGGTGCCGACGGGGCAAGAGTATATCCGACCGTTGTATTCTACCAAACCGAACTCTGCGATATGGCGCGTGAAGGAAAGTATGTTCCGCTTGATACGGAGACGGCAATCAGCAGAACGAAGAATGTGCTTGACATATTCGAGCGCAGGGGAGTGAATGTGATCCGCGTCGGTCTGTGCTCCGGAGAAAATCTTTCCTCGCCGGAGGAGGTGTACGGAGGTCCGAATCACCCGGCACTTGGCGAACTTGCAATGGGAGAGTTGTTCTATGACCGCGAATGTGCCGCCATAGAATCACTGCCGCCGTATAATGCCGGCGATCCGAAACGTGACGTGACATTTTTTGTTCCCGTGGGAGCAGTCAGCCGTGCCGTGGGACAGAAAAAGAAGAATATTTCAAGAATTTATGAAAAATATTCAGTTTCCGCAGGTATAAATCGCATAAAAATCCTTGAAAAAAATGAACTTATAGGGTATAATATTAAAATAGGCTTATTGTATCACTCCGACGAAGAAACGCAGAATTCAGGCGGCACGTCGGAGTCTTGAAAGCCGGATGATGATGATAAAGACTGAAAGAAAAACACAGACTGCCCGGAGGTAATCTTTTGTACTTAAAGCAGATCGAATTGCAGGGCTTCAAGTCCTTCCCCGACCGTACCCGTCTCGTATTCGAGAGGGGAGCCACGGTGATCGTGGGACCTAACGGAAGCGGAAAATCAAATATATCCGACGCAATGCGCTGGGTGCTTGGAGAGATTTCGTCCAAGAGCCTGCGCGGAGCAAAAATGGAAGACATAATATTCGGCGGATCAGACAGCAGAAAGCCGATGGGGTATGCCGAAGTCTCTGTGACATTCGATAACACGGAAGACGAAAACGGACGCCTTGAATGCCCATACGACGAAGTTACCGTTACCCGCCGGTATTACCGCAACGGCGACAGCGAGTATTTTATCAACCGCAAGGCGGTGCGTCTGCGTGACATTTACGAGTTGTTTCTCAACACCGGTGTCGGACGCGACGGGTATTCAATCATAGGTCAGGGACGTATTGCCGAGATCATCTCACGCAAGAGCGACGAGAGACGCGGTATTTTTGAAGATGCCGCGGGAATTGCCAAATTCCGCCACCGCAAGACCGAAGCGGAGAGAAAACTTGAACAGACTCAGGGAAATATGGATCGTGTTCAGGACTCAATAAACATTATCGGCAGTAATCTTGCTCAGCTTGAACGCGACAGCATAAAGGCACGCCGTTTCCTTGAATACAGCGAGATCAAGCGCAAAGCTGATGTTCAGCTGTGGTTTTATGATACGGAAAAACTCCGTTCCGGTATCACCGGAGGAGAAAATGAACTGCGCCGTACCGATATGGAACTTGATGAGGCAACGGAATCAGTTGAGGCTCTTCGTGCCCAGCAGGAAAGACTTGAACAGCTGTCCGTGGAGAACAAGGCGGAGGGATCACGTATTCTTGAACGGATCAGAGAAAGAACACGTGAAAACTACGAACTCGATTCAGAGATAAAAGTCACCACCACCCGCATAAATCATGCCTCCACAGCCGCTGAGGCTGACAAGAGTGCAGCCCTTGCTCTTCGTACTGCCGCCGAGGAGGAGGAAAACGCCGTAAAGAAGAAGGTGGATGCAACCTTTGAACTTGCGGCGGAGGCACAGAGACTCAACGAAAAGATAACCGCAGACAAGACGGAAGCGGAAAAAATTGAAAAGAAAGCAGACGGACTTGAAAATGCCGTTGCCGATGCCTTTGACGAGATATCCGACTGCCGTGCAGAACTCTCCGACGTTATGGCACGTCTTGAACTTCTCGGTCGTTCCGGAGACGAGGAGAAAGACAGAGACGAAGCGGCGAGAAACAATATAAACGAACGTCAGCGTATCGCCGACAGACACGCCGCCGAATGCTCCGACAGCGAACTTTCCATTGCGGAATTTGATGCCAAACTTGCATCAAATGAAGCCAAACTTGAAGTAAAGCGGAAAAACTCCGCAGATCTGCATGAGAAACAGGAAAGATCCCGGACGGAATATACTGCGCTGAACGTAAAGTGCGATACTCTTGCAGGTAAGATAGATGCTCTGAAACGAATGGAAGAGCATTTTGAAGGATATAACAATAGTGTCAAATATGTGATGCGTACGTACCGTGAGGGAAGGCTCACCGGCACACGTGCAAGATGCGGAACGATATTCGGACCGGTTTCATCTCTGATCACAGTTGACAGTAAATACGTTACCGCCATTGAGACCGCTCTTGGTTCTGCAATACAGAATATTGTCGTGGAAGATGAGGAAACCGCCCGTGCCGCTATCGAATGTCTGAAACGCGACAGCGCGGGACGCGCAACTTTCTTTCCGCTTTCTTCCGTCAGAGCCGCGGGCAATCCCACCCGTGAGATGCTTGATGCCGCAAGATTCGAGGGATATGTGGGTATCGCTTCCGAACTCGTGGGGACAGACTCAAAGTTTTCGTCCGTCATTTCCTCAATGCTCGGCAGGATAATTGTATTCGATACTCTTGAACACGCCACAGCGATGGCAAAAGCGGAGAAATACAGCGTACGCACCGTCACACTTGACGGTCAGCAGATAAACCGCGACGGATCCTTCACCGGAGGATCTCTCCGTACCGGAAGCGGTGTGCTTACCCGTGCCGACGAGATCAAGCGTATGACCGCGGAGCTTGAAACATCCCGCCGTGCCGCAGACAAACTTCAGAAGGAACTCGAAGAACTCGATCTGAAGATTGAGGAAATCGATTCCATTATAACTTCCGACGAGAGTGAAAACAAACTTCTCGAAACTCTCCGTGCCGTTGAAGCCGCAAAGCTTGAAAAGCAGAGGGAAACTCTTGCATCCGACCGTGAACTGCTTGACAAATTCCGCGCCGATCTTGAATCCGTGGCAGGCGAGATGGAAAAAAGAGAAAGTGAGATCGCTTCTCTTGAAATCCGTGAAAAAGAACTTGACGAGAAGATCACGGAACTTGAAGCATACCGAACCGACCGTGAAGCGGAGCGGGGAGATATGCTGAACAGACTTGACGAACTGAACGACATCATACACAGTACCGATCTGCGGCTGTCTGAGATCCGTGTGGAGATAGAAAACGGCAACGCCATGGCTGATCTGTCGCGCGGAAAGATCGCTTCGCTGAAAAACGACGCGAAACAGAAGGAAGAATCCGCAGCTGCCGCCGCAGATGAAGAAAAACGTCTCAAAGAATATCTTGAAGATATTCTCTCGAAACATACTGCAGGTGCCGGAGAACTCGAAGACCTCAACCGTCAGAGAGCGGAAGCGGAAAACGGCGGACTTGAACTCGAACGCAAGATCGCGGATATCCGCCGCGTATCACGTGACAGAGAGGCAAGACGTGAGGAACTGATGGGTATCAAACTCCGTCAGGAAACGGCACTTGCACAGGTGCGCACACAGCTTGATGCGCTATCGCAGAAATTCTGGGACGATTACGGACTCACCCGTGCCGAGGCTCTTGAATTCAACTATCCTTTGATTACGGCAGAAGAACGTCCTGCGGTGCTTGCGATACAGACGGAGTATGCAGGAAAGATAAGACATATCGGCTCTACGGATCCCGCATCTATCGAGAGATATACCGAAGAAAAAGAGAAATACGAACATCTTGTTTCTCAGATGGAGGATCTTACCAACTCCAAGACGGAACTTGAAAAGGTGATTGCCAAACTCGAGGTGGAAATGCGCAAGGCATTCTCAACCTGTTTCGATCAGATCAACGAGAATTTCAAGCGAACATTTACCGAACTTTTCGGCGGAGGATCTGCGGAACTCGTGCTGACGGATCCCGAGAATGTGCTTGAAAGCGGAATTGAGATCAAGGCGGCACCTCCCGGAAAAATCATAAAATCTCTGCTTCAGCTGTCCGGAGGAGAGCAGGCGTTCGTTGCGATCGCGCTGTTCTTTGCCATACTGAAAGTCAATCCCACACCCTTCTGTATCCTTGACGAGATTGAAGCTGCGCTTGACGAAGTCAACGTGGAAAGATTTGCACAATACATACACAAGTATTCGGACGGCACCCAGTTCATACTCATTACACACCGCCGCGGTACAATGAACGCCGCAGACAGACTTTACGGCGTCACTATGCCGGAGTCGGGTATATCAAAGGTGCTGACTCTCAATATTGACGATATATCCAATCAGAAGAAAGGAGAGCTTTGGGAATGAGTTTTTTTGATAAACTCCGCTCAGGTCTCGGAAAGACCAAAAAAGCACTTATGGGTTCCATCGACGGCATACTCAAATCATTTGTAAAGATCGACGAGGATGCCCTTGAAGAACTTGAAGAAGCACTGATCTGCGCCGACGTCGGCGTGGAAGCCACGGAGGATATAATTGAACAGCTCCGTGAAAGGATCAAAGACAACAGAATAAAAAACCGCGAGGATACGGTGGCGGCATTGCAGGAGATACTTACCGATATGATAGGAGCGGGAGAACCTCTGAAACTCGATACAAAGCCGTCGGTACTTCTTGTTATCGGTGTCAACGGAGCCGGTAAGACCACGTCTGTCGGAAAGATCTCTAATATGCTCAGGGAAAGCGGTAAGAAAGTCGTTGTTGCCGCCGCAGATACATTCCGTGCCGCTGCCATAGACCAGCTTGCCGTGTGGTGTGACAGGGCGAAGGTGGATCTGATACGTCAGTCCGAAGGATCCGATCCTGCCGCCGTTGTTTACGACGCCGCAAATTATGCCCGTACTCATAACGCTGACGTGCTGATAGTTGATACCGCCGGCAGACTTCATAATAAGAAAAACCTGATGAACGAACTTGCCAAGATCAACCGCGTCATAGACCGTGAACTTCCGGGAGCGTCACGTGAAAATCTTCTTGTCCTTGATGCCACCACGGGGCAGAATGCAGTGCTGCAGGCAAAAGAATTCAAGAATGCCGCGGAACTGACGGGACTCGTTCTCAACAAGCTCGACGGAACAGCCAAGGGAGGAATCGTTCTGTCTATCCGCAAGGAACTCGGACTTCCGGTAAAATTTATCGGAGTGGGCGAGAAGATCGACGATATGCAGCCGTTTGACGCAGAAGAATTTACGAGGGCACTATTTGAATCATGAAAATACTGATCGCATCACGCAACCGGGGAAAGATCGCGGAACTCCGAGAACTTCTCGGAGCCTATATTGACTCTTCAAATCTTGAACTCGTTTCCCTCGACGACGTGGGATTTGAAGGCGAGATAGAAGAAAACGGTACAACTTTTGAGGAGAACGCACTGATCAAAGCCAAAGCCGCAGCAGCGTTTTCGGGACTGATCAGCGTTGCCGACGATTCCGGACTTGAAGTCAAGGCCCTCGGCGGTGAACCCGGTGTATATTCGGCACGTTACGCGGGAGAAGGACATGACGATGCCGCGAATAACGAAAAACTTCTCCGAAATCTTCACGGAGTACGCGACCGTGAGGCGGCATTCGTCTGCTGTATGGCTTGTGTCTTTCCCGAAAATGCGCCGCTTCAGGGTGAGCCGATTGTTGTGACGGGGAAATGTGTGGGTGAGATACTGTGCTGTCCGCGTGGCGAGGGAGGATTCGGTTACGATCCTTTGTTCTGGTTTGATCCCTTCGGCAAGACCTTTGCCGAAATGGATAAAACGGAGAAAAATTCCATCAGCCATCGGGGAGAGGCGGTAAAACAACTCGGTATTGCTCTTGACGAGAAGATACGGGTGCAGAAAGAACTTTTATGGAGAAAATACGGATTATGAAACTGACCTCAAAGCAGCGCGCATATCTGCGCGGACTCGCCGCATCTGAGCCGACTATTATGCAGATCGGAAAAGAAGGAATAGGTGAAAATCTGATAAAGACCGTTTCCGATGCTCTTGAAGCGCGGGAACTTATCAAACTATCTGTTCTCGAAAACTCTGAGGAAACTCCCCGTACCGCTGCTGAGGCACTTGCCGGGGCAACGGGAGCGACCGTAATCTGCACGATCGGGCGCAAACTCGTTCTTTACCGCGAGTCAGAGACTCATAAGCATATTGAATTATGATAAACGGTATCAGACGTATCGGGATCTACGGAGGAACTTTCGGGCCTCCGCACCTCGGTCATATAAACGCGGCTGAGCAATTTATCCGTCAGATGAAACTCGACTATCTTTACGTCATTCCGGCAGCGATCCCGCCGCATAAGGAACTTGATTCTGATGATGATCCTTATGACAGACTCCGAATGTGCGAACTCGCCTTCGGAAAGATACCGGGAGCCGTTGTCAGCGATACGGAACTGCGCCGTGACGGAAAGAGTTATACCGTGGATACCCTGCGTGAACTTACCGCGTCCGATGCCAGACTTTTTCTGCTCTGCGGAACTGATATGATACTTACACTTGATAAATGGTACTGTGCCGAGGAAATATTCCGTATGTGCTATCCCATTTATATAAGACGTGAGAACGATCCGATCATCAGCGGGCAGATACTCAAAAAAATAAACGAATATACCGTGAAGTACAACGCGATCGTACGGAGAGTGGTCACCGACCCAATAGAGATCTCTTCGACGGATGTACGGCGTGCCGCCGCAGCGGGAGATGATCTTGCAAAAATGGTGACGCCGGAGGTCGCCGCGTATATTGCGGAACATCATCTTTACGGAGCGTAATTTTGAAAATTTCGATAACGAACGAACAACTTGACGGTTTTAGGGAAAAACTCCCGTCAATGCTCTCCCCGAAGCGTCTGCGCCATGTTCTCGAAGTGGAAAAAATGGCTGTGCGCCTGGGAAAAGTGCTGTGCCCCGGGGAAGAAAATGAAAAGATCCTCCGTGCTGCGGCACTTCTTCATGATATTACGAAAGAATACTCCACCGCGGATCACGTAAAGGTGCTCGTGACGGTCGGGAAACTGCCGACATCACTTGAAATCGCCGCGCCGAAGACACTTCACGCCATGAGTGCCGCGGCATTGATCCCGCTCAGATATCCGGAATTTGCCTACGACGCGGTCATATCCGCTGTTCGCTGGCATACCACGGGAAGAGCGGAGATGACGTTGACGGAGAAGATCATTTATCTTGCAGATTATATTGATGAAAGCCGTGAATTCCCCGAATGTGTTCGCCTGCGTGAGATGTTCTGGGGAGCGGATCCGGAAAAAATGACACCCGAAGATCTGTCGGAACACCTACGGCGCGTTCTTATTGAATCATACGACGTGACGATACGGGGATTGCTTGAAGACGGACTTCCCGTACATCCCGACACCATGTCGGCTCGCAACGAACTGATAATGTCTGCGCCGAAGGTTTCGGATTGAGCTTAAAAATGCCATGAACGACGAAAACAGCCGCGAAGAAGCAAAACAAGAATCAAAAAAAGAATTCAAAGAAGAATCCAAAGGTGCCGCAGAGACAAAAACAGAAGATAGTGCAAAACCGAGATCGTCAGACGGCGAGGGTGATGAAGTTTACGGAGATATCGACGGTAAAATGACGAGGGATCCGAGGGAAACGAAGTTCAGCAGAACTTTTGCCGCCGTGATGCTCACTGTGCTGCTGATCGCTGCGGGACTTGCCGCCGCTCTTATTGTAAGGACTGCGGATTACCGTCCTTCGACCGATACAGATATTCCGTTTCCTACGGACACCGACACTCCCGTGACAGATGCCGGGGATGCGACCGACAGCAAGATTCAGACCGACGGTACTGAAACGCAAAAGACGGAAAAATATATCCGTAACGAGCATAAATACAATTTTTTAGTTGTCGGAATAGACCGTGTTGCGGGACTATCGGATACAATAATGATTGTGGATTTCGACACGGACAGCGGAGAAATCTCTGTCGTGCAGTTGCCGCGGGACACTTATGTGGAAATCGGCGGCAGCGGGCGTAAACTCAACAGCACCTATGCTTCTCACGGAATAACCGGCATGAGAGATCTGCTTGAACGCACGCTCTGTATCAATATTGATTATTACGCCGTGGTTTACCTTGAAGCACTGACATATGCCGTCGACGCCGTGGGCGGAGTACCTATGGATATTCCGTTCGATATGAAGTACAGCGATCCGGAACAGAATCTGATTATTGATCTCAAAGCCGGAATGCAGATACTCGACGGGGACCATGCGCAGCAGTTTGTAAGGTACAGATCCGGGTATGCCATGGGGGATCTCGGACGAGTAAATGCTCAGAAGCAATTCATGGCGGCTTTGCTCAGACAGATACGAGGGAATGTGTCTCTGTCTTTGGCTGAGGATCTTATCGGAAAGATACTTCCTATGGTCGACACGGATCTGTCCGCGGAGGACTGCGTGTATTTTGCCGCAAAGGTGCTGCGCGGCGGAGGTGCGGAAGGACTCACAATGATGACAGCTCCGGGACGGGCTGTGTCTCCTGCTTCAATCGGAGGATCGTATTTTGTTCTTAGTCGTTCGGCAATGCGAAAAACAGTAAATGATTATCTGAATGTGTATAATAAGAATATTTCAGACGAAATTTTTGATTCCGAACGCAGTTTTGTGCGCATAGGTGACGAAGATTTTGAGCGTATTTACACCTACGCGCCGCTGACTCCCGAGACTGTGAGCGGAGAAGATGCCTCGCCTGACGTAAAAGAATCAGAAACGCAGATTAATAAAGAAAACTAACGAAAAAACTACTTGCGGCACACGCCGCGGAAGGAATAAAAATGGAAGATAAAAAAATTGGAACCGAAAACGAGGAATTCAGACCGGATCTTGAACTTGATGAAAACGGGATCCCCGTTCCGGAATCTCTTGCCAGAGGTATCCGCGAGATACTCGACCGCCGCAGCGGAATGGACATTTCCGTGATTCACGTGGGAGAAAAGATAGATATGGCGGACTATTTCGTGCTTTGCACCGCAAAATCTACCACTCACGTCCGTGCGCTTACCGATGAGGTCGAATACCGCCTCGGACTCTGCGGCGTAAAACCGGACCGCTCCGAGGGAAGAGGAGAGGGAAATTCGTGGATGGTTGTTGACTACGGCAATGTGCTTGTACACATTTTCAGCCGTGATGCACGGGCATTCTACAATCTTGATAAACTGTATTCCGATGCAGCGAAAGTCATTTTTGAAGATAAAAAGAACGACGCAGAAGATGCAGAATAACGAAAAAAACGAAAAAATAAAGTCCGATTCAGGAGAGAAAAAATGAAATACGATTTTTCAAAGATCGAAAAGAAATGGCAGGACCGTTGGGACGAATCCGGTGTATTCCGTGCCAAAGATCCGGGGGAACCGGGATCCGAAAAGAAAAAATTCTATGCTCTGGTTGAGTTTCCCTACCCAAGCGGAGCCGGAATGCACGTGGGACACATCAAGGCTTATTCGGGACTTGAAGTCATATCCCGCAAACGCCGTATGGAAGGGTACAATGTAATGTTCCCTATGGGTTTTGATGCATTCGGACTGCCAACTGAAAACTATGCAATAAAGACCGGTATGCACCCGCGCGCCGTTACGGATAAGAATATTGAAAAATTCACGGGACAGCTCCGCCGCGTTGGATTTTCTTTTGATTGGAGCCGCGTCGTTGATACGACCGAGGAAGATTACTATCGCTGGACTCAGTGGATTTTTCTGAAAATGTTCGAGAAGGGACTTGCTTTCCGCGATGCCGCTCTTGTTAACTATTGCCCTTCCTGCAAGGTGGTTCTCTCAAATGAAGACTCTCAGGGCGGCAAATGCGATATCTGTCACAGTGATATAGTACAGAAGTCAAAAGATGTGTGGTATCTGCGCATCACAGAGTATGCCGATAAACTGCTGAACGGACTTGAAGGTGTTGATTATCTGCCTCAGGTCAAGCAGCAGCAGGTCAACTGGATCGGCAGGTCGGAGGGAGCTTTTGTCAATTTCAGCCTTGCCGGAAAAGATGAAAAGCTCCGCATTTACACTACACGTCCCGACACTCTGTTCGGCGTAACATTTATGGTTATGGCACCGGAACATCCTCTTATTGATAAGTACGCCGATTCCATTTCAAATATGGATGCCGTGCTTGCCTACCGTGCCGAGTGTGCCAAGAAGACGGAGTTTGAACGCACACAGCTCGTCAAGGAAAAAACCGGCGTAAAGCTTGAAGGACTGACCGCGGTCAACCCAATAAACGGGCGCGAGATCCCGATTTTCCTTGCGGATTACGTAATGATGGGTTACGGTACCGGCGCGATCATGGCAGTTCCCGCACACGATCAACGTGACTGGGACTTTGCACATAAATTCGGGATTGACGTCATTGAAGTTATCAAGGGCGGCGACGTGACCGTTGAAGCATACACCGGTGACGGAGAAATGGTGAATTCCGGATTCCTCAACGGTTATACCAATAAGAAAGATTCTATCCGCCGTGCCGTTGAGGAACTCAAACGTCTCGGCGTTGGTGAGGGCGGCGTGCAGTTCAAGATGAAGGACTGGGCGTTCAACCGTCAGCGTTACTGGGGCGAGCCTATTCCGATCATACATTGTCCTCACTGCGGTATGGTGCCCGTTCCGTACGAGGAACTGCCTCTGCGCCTGCCCGAAATGAAGGAATTTGCTCCCGGTCAGGGCGGAGAATCTCCTCTTGCACGCATTGAGTCATACGTAAACTGCAAGTGCCCGAAGTGCGGGGGTGATGCCAGAAGAGAAACCGATACCATGCCTCAGTGGGCAGGTTCTTCATGGTATTTCCTGCGTTACATTGATCCTCATAATGACAAGTGCTTTGCCGATCCCGAAAAACTTGCCTATTGGCTGCCCGTTGACTGGTACAACGGAGGAATGGAACACGTAACGAGACATATGATCTACTCACGCTTCTGGCATAAGTTCCTCTATGATCTCGGACTTGTTCCCACATCCGAGCCTTATGCAAAGCGCACCGCTCAGGGACTTATCCTCGGTCCCGACGGAGAGAAGATGAGTAAGTCCAAGGGCAACGTAGTTGATCCCAACGATGTTGTTGATGAATACGGTGCAGACGTTCTGCGCACCTACACGCTCTTTATGGGCGATTATGCCTCTGCGGCACCGTGGTCCGACAGCAGTGTGCGCGGGTGCAAGAGATTCCTTGAACGTGTTGACGATCTGTTTTCCATTGCCAAGGGCAAAGGCGTAACTCCCGAACTTGAAACAGCCTTCCACAAGACCGTAAAAAAGGTCAGCGAAGACTACGAGGCAATGAAGTTCAATACGGCTATTGCCGCAATGATGGGTCTTATCAACGATATTTTTGAGGTCGGACATCTCACTGAAGATGAACTGGTGACTTTCATAAAACTTCTTTGTCCCGTGGCTCCTCATATCTGCGAGGAGATAAACGAGAAACTCGGCAATAAAACCATGCTCTGCGTTTCCGAATGGCCCACATATGATGAGGCAAAGACCGTGGATCACACCGTTGAGGTGGCGGTACAGATAAACGGAAAACTCCGCGGTACCATTATGCTGCCGAAGGACTGCCCCAAGGACGAAGCCATTGCCGCTGCCAAGGCTGACGTCCGTGTGATACCCTTCATTGAGGGCAAAACTGTGATCAAAGAGATCGCAGTCCCAAATAAGATCGTAAATATTGTCGTAAAATAAAAAATCCGCTTTTGGAAAGATAAATCCAAAAAAATCTAAAAATGTATTGACAAGAGGAAAAAATTATTGTATAATACCCTTGTTAATCATTTTGCGAACCGGCGAGGGGAGGGAAAAAGAATGGCAGAAGTTAAAGTCAGAGAAGGCGAATCGCTTGACAGCGCTCTCCGTCGCTTCAAAAGACAGTGCGCACGCTCCGGCGTCCTTACTGAGCTTCGCAAGAGAGAGCATTACGAAAAGCCTAGCGTAAAGCGTAAGAAGAAATCCGAAGCAGCCAGAAAACGCAAATACAAGTAATTGGTCTATTCTTGTTTAAGAACAATACCGGCGTCGCCTAATGGCGACGCCGGTATTGTTCTTAAAAGTGTTTTTTCAGAGTTTCCCGAAAAAATTGAGTATGCAGAGAATAATACCGACAAGACTGTAAATGTCAATAAGACCTGCGAGAAGTCCGAAAATGATCCCAAGAACGGGAATTGAGGCAAGAACGCCGATAAGCCATGAAGCAACTGCGCAGATAACGAGAAGGATCACAATTTGAATGATAAGGGAAACGATATCGCCTTTCTTTACGTTGAAAGTAGTCGGCCAGATTTTTCTGATTAGATCCATAATTTAACCTCCTATGGTGAGATAAATATATTATAACACCGAAACAAACTTATGTAAAGAGAAATCTGTAAAAAAACAGACTTACCCCAAAAAATTTGCGGCATTACCGTAAAGAACGGCACGGCGTTCATCGGCAGTCAGATCGAGCAGGGAAAGACGTCTGAGTTCAGTATCAGCGGTTTTTACGGGATAATCGGTGCCGAACATACACCTGTCCGTTCCGAGAAGATGAATGAGTTCAGAAGCACGTTCCGGAGAAAGTGCCCAAAGTGAACTTGATGTGTCAAACCAGATGTCGGGGTGACCTGCAAGGATACTTGCACTGTCCCACACGGAATAGGCTCCGAAGTGGGCGGCGTTTACACGCAGACCGGGAAATTTATCAAGTATGTGAAGCAGACGGTGAGCTTCTGAAAAGCGGTACTGCGGACGGCAGTCACCCATGTGAAAATGCACGGGCAGACCTGCATCGCGGCACATACGGTATAATGGAAAAAGTTTTTCGTCATCAATGTTCACACCCTGAATGTCGGGGTGGATTTTAAAACCGCGGATACCAAGACCGAGTGCGTGGGTAAAATCGCCTTCCGGATCGGTAGTATCCTGATGAAATCCGCCGAACGCGAGTGTCTCGCGTCCCGATGCACGGGATAATTCCGCTTCTGCGGCAACATATTCGTTGACACGGCGCACTTGATGAGCATTTGTGGCGACCGCGAGAAGCAAGCAACCCACAACTCCGTTTTCCGCAGAAATACGGCGAAGTTCCTCGGCGGTACCGTTTCCCTCTACTTTGAAATCATAAAATTTTTCCAGATTGTCCACGGCTGCGCCTGCAATCCGTGACGGATATATGTGAGTATGGGCGTCGAAAATTTTCTCACCCGAAAAAAACTGATCTGACATATTGATTTTCGTCCTTGACGGTGGTATAATTTTTGTATAATAAAAGTTTTAAAGGAGAATACCTTAATGGACTGCCTTTTCTGTAAAATAATAGCCGGAGAGATCCCGTCTGCGAAAGTATATGAGGACGATATGATATACGCTTTCCGCGATATCGCGCCTCAGACTCCCGTTCATATTCTTTTCGTGCCGAAAAAACATATTGCGTCTGCAGACGGGATCACGTCTGAGAACAGCGCATACGTCGCACGCATTTTCGAGGTTATTCCGAAAATCGCGGCTTCTGAGGGATTAACGAGCGGATACCGTGTCATCACCAACTGCGGAGAGGATGCCTGTCAGTCTGTGAAGCATCTGCATTTTCATCTGCTCGGCGGCACGCAGATGGCGGAAAAAATGGCATAAATCAAACACATTTAAAACGAACGGTGCGAGCCGCTGATTTTGAAATGGGCTGTGAAAGATGCTTTTCACGGCCCATTTTGATATTTATTCTGATTACTTGACAAACTCGTTGTAGATCGCTTTCATTGTAGTCTCGAAATCGTGTTCGTCAACTCCGAGAATAATGTTGAGTTCGCATGATCCCTGGTCGATCATGCGTATGTTGACTCCTGCGTCGGAAACCGCCTTGAAAACACGCGCAGCGGTACCCTTTGCCTTGACCATACCGCGTCCCACGACAGCGAGAAGGGCAAGTCCGTCCTCAATGGTGATGCTGTCGGGACGAAGGCTGCGTTTAAGTGCGGTGAGTACGCGCTCGCGGTGAGGATCAAGTTCCGAAGTTGAAATGATAACGCTCATTGTGTCGATACCGGAGGGAAGATGCTCAAAGGAAATACCGAAATCCTCGAAAACTTCAAGCACGCGGCGGCCGAATCCGATTTCGGAGTTCATCATATCATGTTCAATGGTGACGACTGAGAATCCTTTTTTTCCTGCAATTCCCGTTATGATATGGCGGCTGTCATAATCGGGAGCGGAAGCAACGATCATAGTTCCTTCGTCCTCGGGTTTGTTGGTATTGCGGATATTGATCGGGATCCCGGCATTGCGTACCGGGAAGATCGCATCCTCATGCAGAACGGTTGCTCCCATATATGAAAGTTCGCGGAGTTCGCGGTAAGTTATCGTCTTGATCGGGCAGGTGTCTCCGATGACGCGGGGATCCGCCATCATAAATCCGGAAACGTCCGTCCAGTTCTCGTAAAGATCAGCTTCCGCGGCACGTGCCACGATCGAGCCGGTTATGTCTGAACCTCCGCGTGAGAAAGTCTTGATGGTGCCGTTGGGCATGATCCCGTAAAATCCCGGTATTACGGCGTGCTCATGTCGTGAAAGTTCGGCGGAAAGCACCTCGTGAGTGCGTTCGGCGTCAAAAGTGCCGTTTTCGGCAAAGAAAATTACATTTTCGGCATCGATGAAATCGTATCCGAGATATTTGGCAAGAATAAGACCGTTAAGGTATTCACCACGGCTGGCGGCATAGTCGCGCCCGGCGCGGCAGAGTATAGCCTGCTTTACGTATTCAAGTTCGCCGGTTATGTCGAAGTTCAGTCCGAGATCTTTGATTATTCCGTTAAACCTGTCAACAATGGCATTGTAGCAGGTATCAACTACTTCGGAAGCGGCGTGTTCACGGACAAGGCGATAGCATTCGTAGAGCATATCCGTGACTTTGATATCGTCCTTGAAACGCTTTCCGGGGGCGGAAGGCACCACATAACGGCGGGAAGGATCTGACTTGATTATATCGGCGACCATACGGAAATGGTCGGCGTCGGCAAGGGAAGAGCCTCCGAATTTAACGACTTTGACGTTCATTTCATTCTCCTGAAAATACAATATATTATAATATTATATATATTTTTAACGCTGTGTCAACTGTATTTCCGCAAAAAAACTATTTTTGTGTATTATTTCGACATCAGCGTTATTCGTATTGACCGTTTTGTCGAAACGGACAGAACAGGGGTGTCTCACTAACGCGAGACACCCCTTGGGGTTCGGTTCAGCGAATAGAATTCGCTTTTATTTCATGTCTTTTGGCATTTTCCCGGGTTGGATTTGCGGTATTCTCTCCTGCCTTCTCTATAAGATCCTCACCGCCTTCAATATAACGGCGTGCCTGAGTGGAGAAGAGTTCGTAATACTTGCCGTGCATCTCCATAAGCTCGTGGTGAGTTCCTTCTTCAACGATCATTCCGTTTTCAAGCACGACCACCTTTGAAGCTATGACGGCTGACGAAAGTCGGTGTGATACGAAGATAGTCATCTTTCCGGCTCTGAGTTTATCGAACTGATTGAATATCTCCTGCTCTGCCATGGGATCAAGAGAAGCCGTCGGCTCGTCAAGTATCATTATGTCGGAATCGCGATAGAACGCACGGGCAATGGCAAGTTTCTGCCACTGACCTCCGGAGAGTTCGGTGCCGGTAGGCTCGAAGATACGCATAAGCGGAGTATCGTAGCCGTTCGGCAGGCGGTCGATATAATCCGATACGTTGCCTTGTTTGGCACATTCGGATACTTTTCCCGGATCGTTTTCGTGATGAATGTCCCCGAAACGGATGTTTTCGCTGACTGTAACGGCGTATTTGCCGAAATCCTGGAAGATGATTCCGAAAATACTGTAAAGGTCTTTTACGTCATATTCTTTGAGATCGCGCCCGTCAAGCAGGATTCGTCCCTCGGTAGGGTCATAAAGACGGGTGAGAAGTTTTATCAGAGTGGTTTTTCCCGCGCCGTTCAGTCCAACGAGAACAACGGTTTCTCCGGGGCGGAATGTCGTGTTCAGATCATTGATAACATATCGGTCTGTCCCCGGGTAGGCAAAGCAGACATGCTCAAAGGTGATAGTGTGAGGGATACCGTGATCGACTTTCACCGGCTCTTCAACGGAAGGTACTATAGTCTGTTTCTCTTTCATAAAGGAGATCAGGTTATCAATAAAGAGAGTGCCTTCGTAAATGGAAGCGGAAGTGGAAATCAGAGTTGTCACACATCCGGCAATACTTGAAAGAGCACCGGTGTAAAGTGAGTACTGACCTATTTTGAAATCTCCGTTGAATACTCCGTAGGCAATGACTGCGTAGAACACGCAGTTCACGGTCGCGGAAATGATGGCAATCACCACCAGCCATACGTTCTCTGAGATGATAAGTTTTCGCAGACCGATAAAATACCGGTTGAAAACTTCCTTGTATCTGTCAATAAAGGTATCGGAAAGATCAAAGATCCTGACTTCTTTTACAAGATCCTTGTTGACAAGCAGATCGGCGTAGTAATTCATCTGACGGCGGTCCTTAGACCGGTTCCTCATATACTGGAAGTTTTTACGTCTGTAAATAAAGGAAACGATAGCAGAAGGAACAGAGATCAGAATAATTCCCAAAGGCATCCACCACATACTCGGAATAGTAGCGAGTATCACTATGTAACTGACGAGTGAGATGACGTTGCTGAGTATGGAGAATGTTGACTGAAGAGTCTGTATCGGGCGAGAACCTGCCTCACGGTTGGCGTTTTCCAGTTTTTCGTAAAAAGCGGGGATGTCAAAAGAGGCAAGATCAAGAGTCTTTGCCTTTTCCATAATCTGGACTTTGACCTGCCGAACGACCTTTTCACCGGCAACGCGGATAATGGCGGAACTGATCCTCCCGATCACACGGTTTATTATGCGGTAAGTAAAAAGAACGATCAGCATAGTCATGATCGTGGAGCCCCAGAACTTTGCCACAAATGACAGACCGGTGGAGTCCGCGACAGCACGTTGGCTGATAATGTCTTGCAGGGAGTTCATAACATCAGCGGATATGACGGATCCTACAACAGGCATAACGCCGTCAAACACCGATATGAACAACATTGTAAACAAAATAAAAGGATCTGTTTTCCAAACAAGAACGAAAATATAAAGAAGTCGTTTAAAGAATCCTCCGAGGAGTTCCTTCAAAAATCGCGGTACATCTTTGATACCGCCGGGCGGAGTCACCTTTTCATATTGATAGTTTCCGCGACCGCTAAAACCTGCGTTTCCCGATCCCATTGAATCACTTCTTTCATATTATTTTTTATACGTCGCCTATTATACCACAAATTAGTTGCGAATGCAACAGTTTTTGCAATAATTCTGCCTTTTTTTAAAAAAAATCTTGCTGTTGAGGCTTTAGTGTTGTATAATAGTCGTATAATTTATGAAAAAAGGAAGACCGAAATGAAATTATATCCTGCAAACATTCTTTTTCCATATTTTTCCTCAGTTGACGGCAGCAAGTGGGCGACAGTTGCCTGCGATCAGTACACCTCAGAGCCGGAATATTGGGAGAGAGTACGAAAATATACAGACGGAGTGCCCACGACTCTTGACCTTATGCTTCCCGAAGTATGGCTCGGTGAAGCGCAGACGAGAACACCCGCAATACATAAAAATATGGAAAAATATCTTTCCGACGGAATTTTTGCGGAACATCCGGACTGCGGAGTGTACCTTGAACGCCGACAGAATGACGGCAGAATAAGACGCGGACTTATCGTCTGTATAGATCTTGAGGATTACGACTACCGTCCCGGCGCATCGTCGCCGATCCGTGCCACCGAGAAGACCGTGGTTGAACGAATTCCTCCTCGCCTTGCTGTAAGACGCGGCGCACCACTTGAAATGCCGCACGTAATGCTGCTTTCCGATGATCCGTCGGGGAAACTGTTTGCTCCTTTTTATGGAAAAGCGGCAGATGCGTATGAATTTGAACTTATGGAAAACGGCGGCAGTGTCCGGGCATCATTTGTCAGTGCTGAAGAGATTTCTGCATTTGAGGACAGACTTAATGAGTCAGCACGGAAAAGGGGAGTGAAGTTCCCCATGATCCTTGCCGTAGGAGATGGGAATCATTCCCTCGCCACAGCAAAAGCGGCTTACGAAGAACTTAAACAGACTCTTTCCGAAGAAGAAGCAAAAAAACATCCTGCAAGGTTTGCACTTTGTGAGATCGTTGATCTCGGCGACGATGCACTTGAATTCGAGCCGATATACCGTATCGTGGATACTCCGGATCCCGATGCGCTGATCGAGGCGTTCGGAAAATACACCGAAGGTCTGCACGGAAATATGCCGGAACAGAAATTTTCCGTTATCAAGGGCGATGACGGTAAATGTTGTGAGATCACCGTGAAAGTCGCTTCCCCGGAATTGTCACTTCCTGTTGCAACACTTCAACGTTTTCTCGACGAATACGCAAAGTCTCATCCGGATATTGTGACAGACTATATTCACGGCGACGATACACTCCGCCGTCTGTCCTTGCGCAAAGGAACCGTAGGCTTCCTGTTCGACGGAATGGAAAAAGGTGATCTTTTCTCAGCGGTGGAATCCGACGGTGCACTTCCGCGTAAGACATTTTCTATGGGACATGCTAATGACAAGCGTTTTTATATCGAATGCAGAAAAATAAGATAACCCTTTGACAAAAGAACTGCAAAGTAATATAATATAGGCAAATACAACATAAAAAAGCACAAAAAATTCCGAAAGGACTTTCAGATGACCAAACGAGCATTGATCGTGATAGCGGTGCTGATTCTTTTGCCGCTTGTTGTGATACTGATCGGGCTTGCGGTGAATGCCGCAAAAAACCCCGTAGTAGCGGAATACGGGGGCAGGATCGACGTAATTGAATATAAAGGTATGACGCTTCACGCAATCCCCGGAGAGGACGAATACTCCTTCCGCTTCGGTGAGTATCTCGGAAAAGTCGGCAACAGCAGGTACGGTGCATCATTTTACCGTGTCCGGGACGATTCAACAGGCAGGTATTTTGCCATTTCAGACGGAGAAAAGAACATTCTCTATACTGAAACGGGAAAACTGATAGACGGAGTTTACGATTTCGTTACACCTGTGACCAGAGTGATCGTTGATAATTACTCGGCGGTAGTTGAAGACAGTATCAAGGTCGCAGCGTTTGCCGATATTGAACATAATGAGAAAAAAGAGTATGAGTTAAAGCCTGCCGCTCATGTCCTCAAAAACGGTACATCCGCGTGCGAGTTTTATGATCTTCGCGTTTGCTACGGAGGATCAGCGATATCAACGGAAAAATTCGGTCAACTATGTTATCTGAAAGATGAAAAAATGTGGGTTTATCTTTCCGAAGAGACAATAAAAAATGCAAAGGAAAACAAATCTTCAACGGGAATCGTGTATCAGGGCACCGAAGTGAGTGATCCCGTTACGTCGTCTCTGTTCAGTGAACTCCTCCGAGCAGGAATACCCGACGAAACCAAAGAAGAATCTGCAGCAGACTCAACAGAGTTCATTCCGTATATGTTTGAGACCCTCCCGACGGCAGATACCGTTCCGTCAGGTGACATGACCGACGCTTTTTAAAACGACAGCGTGTCAACAAGCAATTCATCAGGATATGCATGATCGTACGGATAAATACACATTTTAACATTTATAATCCCCGGGGAAATGATTTGCACATATCCCCGGGGCGTTTGTTTGCAATAAACAACGCATAATTGTAACGATAAAACAAATATGGAAGAAAATAGAAGAAATACAGCAAAAAAGAAGAAATTAGGAGATATGTAAAAGCTGGAACAGAGAAAAATCAGAAGTTGCGAACGATTTGTGCAAAATGTACAGATGTAGAACTTTTTCACTGAAATTTGTGCAATCAGCGCAAAAGAATATGCTGAATAAATGGTTGCGCGTGCAATCAAAACGAAAAAAGCGGGTAAATAAAATTTACTTTTTTATTAAAACGAGTTCATTTTTTAAATTGCCGGACAAGGAAAAGCGAAGTATTTGCTTTACTTCGGAAACGGTATACCGAAAATACGTAAATTAAAATTACCGTGAAAAAAACGTAATGTGAACAATGACGAAAAAATCCGTCAGCGGTCTCGCACGCGGTCATTTGACCGTGAAATGCAAGATAATAATTTATATACTGATATTTTCGTTAGATTTATTTATATATATAATAACCCATTGACAGTTTTTAAAGTTTATGGTATTATAACAACATAAATTTTATGGTATTTTGCCCTACCGCGGTGTGTTTCCCTCAAAAACGACAGCGGAAGCAGAGCCTTGAAATTTATTTTTCCGTCATACCGCAGCGGAAGTGCGGTGCTGATCGGATTAAAAAAACGGAGCATAGCAGACTATCCGCCTCCTGCTGTGTTCCGGAAGGCTCAGGGCAAGTTGCCGAAAGCAGCGTCTGACGAGCCTTTGGGCGCGCAGAGACGCGAATATCGGCGGAAAAAACATTCCGGCGGGAATTAACCGCAAAAACCATGGCAGGAGGAACCATAATGGCAACGAAATTTCAAAGGGTAGTCGCTCTTATGTTGTCCGCAATCTTTGTTATCGGTTGCTTCTTCGTGCCTGTATCGGCTGCCGATACGGGTAGTGAGATGTCCGAGACCAGCAAAGCCATTGCGAACGCAAAAGAGTTGCTCGGTTTAATTTCGTACGAGGAATACGAGAAAAAGTATTCCGACGAAACACTTTATCCGAAGGCTGAGGCCGATATCGTGATCTCCGGACGTGATTACGATAAGACTTCTACCACCGCTCTCGTCGCGGAAGTCGGAGGCGAAAAGTATGACGGTGTTGACGGACTTGCCGTTGACGCTTCCGGAAAGTTGGTATACAAAGTCAACATTCCGAAGACTGCGAAGTACACCATTCGCATCAGATACTGGCCGACTATTGAAGAGAGCATCAGTGTTGCTGACGGAAAAACTATCGAAAAGTCCAAGGATACTTCGATCCAGCGTATTTTCCGTATCAACAATAACGTCCCGTTTTCAGAGGCGTATTACATAACCCTCAACAAAATGTGGAGAACAGACTACATTGAAGATCCCGCTCAGTTTGATAAGAATACACTGAGCGACGGAACCGTACGTCCTTTCAAACTTGATATTGACAACAACGAGATCCGTGCGTCTATCCTTATGGCTCCCGAATGGCGTCAGTACACGCTGAAAGACGTGGACGGTTTCTATAAAGACTGCTTCGAATTCGTTCTTGAAGCCGGCGAGAATGAACTGTCCTTTGAGGGTGTCAGTGAGCCTATGGTGATTGAAAGCATCACCCTGTGCCCGATTGATGTACTTCCCTCGTATGATGAGTATTCCGCAAAGTATGTGGGAGAGAAGAAAGGCACATCGGTCGTAAAGATCGAGGCTGAACTTCCCGCTTATACTTCCACCAATACCATTTACCCCATTGAAGACCGTTCTTCCGCGGTCACAAGTCCCTGCGACACCACCCGTACGCTTCTGAACACCATAGGAGGCGATAAGTGGCAGGTCGCCATGCAGACTGTAGGGTACACATTCAAAGTGGAAGAAAGCGGTATGTACAACATCATACCTCGTTACCGTCAGAATATCAACGACGGTATGTATTCCTCACGTGTCCTTTACATTTACAGCGATGAAAGCGTAAAGCCGGGGGACAAGGGATACTATGACGGAGTTCCTTTTGATGAGGCACGTGAACTTCGTTTCAATTACTCTTCCGACTGGCAGACTGATCCTCTCCGTTACGGAATTGTTGGAAAAGCAGACGGAGAGAAGACCATTGAATATATCAATTGCGAATTCTACTTTGAAGCCGGTGTTGAGTACACCATTGAATTCGAAGTCGCTCTCGGAACAATGTCCGATATCGTCAGAAAGGTTGACTCCTCGCTGACCACCATAAACAACGCCTATCTTAATATAATGAAGTTAACCGGTGCAGAGCCTGACGAAAACCGCGACTATTCTTTCTCCAGCGTAATGCCCGATACCGTTATTGACCTCATTATCCAGTCTACGATCATCAAGAAGATCGCTGCCGAACTGACCTCCCTCGCGGGTGTCAAGAGTTCCAACGTTGCGACACTTGAAAAAGTGGGATGGCTGCTTGAAAGAATGGGATCAGACCCTGAGACGGAAATTGCCAAGAACCTCAAACAGCTGAAGAGTTACATAGGTTCTCTCGGTACATGGCTCAGTGATGCGAAGACTCAGCCTCTCGGACTTGACTATATCATGATTCAGAGCAGTGAAGAAAAGATGCCGACAGCAAAGGCAAACTTCTTCCAGTCCGCATGGCACGAAATCAAGAGCTTCATTCAGAGTTTCTTCCGTAACTATGACCGTATGGGTGCTTCCGATGTTGCGGAGAATATGGATACCATTGAAGTCTGGATGTCCAGCGGCCGTGACCAGACTCAGGTCATGCGTAACCTTATCAACAACGAATTCACTCCTTCCACCAACATCGCCGTTGATCTGAAACTGGTCGCAGGCGGAACGCTTCTGCCTTCCATCCTGTCAGGAAGAGGACCCGATGTCTATGTCGGACTCGGCGACGACAGCGTTATCAACTACGCAATCCGCGGAGCACTGGTAGAAGTCGAAGATATGAAGGGCTTTACAGATCTCCTATATTATAAGGTAGACAACAACTACAATACCTTGTACGATGAGAACGGAGATCCTATTGTCAACCCCATCGCTAACTTCAATGACGCAGCAATGTATGTTCTCGGTATTCCGGATGCCGATAACTTCATGCATTACTACGGACTGCCAGAGACACAGAACTTCCCGATGATGTTCATCCGTACCGATATCCTTGCCGACCTCGGTATTGAATGCCTTGACACGTGGGATGACCTGCGTGAAGCAGCGACGGTCCTCAGCCAGAACAGTATGACCATAGGTCTGAGCAACGACTACAAGATCTTCCTCTATCAGATGGGCGGAACACTGTTTGCTGACGAAGGAATGAGAATCAACCTTGACTCCAACGTTGCTCTCGACTCCTTCGAGACCATGTGCGATCTGTTCACTCAGTATTCATTCCCCTACAAGTACGATTTCGTCAACCGTTTCCGTACCGGTGAGATGCCTATCGGTATCGCTTCATACAACGGAACTTACAACCACCTGATCGTATTTGCGACGGAGCTGCGCGGTCTGTGGGAATTCGTACCGCTGCCCGGTATCGAGACTGTTGATGCCAACGGCAATAAGTCCATCAATAACGTCTCGGTTTCTTCCGTTTCCGCGATTGTTATGATACACGGTGTTGAAAATAAAGAGGCTGCCTGGGAATTCATGAAGTGGCATTCCGGTTCGGACTGCCAGATCAATTACTCCAACGAAATGGTCGCTATCCTCGGTGACTCTGCAAAACACGCCACCGCGAATATCAAGGCTCTGAAATCCATGCCCTGGACCAACAAAGAGTACACTAACCTGATTTCTCAGTTTGACAACCTCGCTTCCATTCCTAACTATCCCGGCGCATACATTATCGGACGTTATACAAAGTTTGCGTTCCTCAATGCATATAACGATGCTGCCAACCCCGTAAACGAACTGCTCGGGTACATTGCTACCATCAATAAGGAAATAACCCGTAAACGCAATGAGTTCGGACTTGAAACTCTTGAAGTAGGCGAAACCCTCGCAAGCAAGCGTTTCGGTCAGATGATGGATGCGTTCAGCGAAGAAGGGGATAAACTCAATTACGATACTTCTCTCCGACTTTCCGACGCAGACAAGAAGAAGTACGCATCTGAAATCGAAGCCGTCAAAAAGGCTCTTATGACGATTGACGAGAAGGCATCATTCAGCGTCTATTGCGAAACAGAGTACATCAATGCTCTGCGCAATGCCGGCGAAGCACTTGCAAAGGCTTGTTCCGCTGATATTATTGCCATCAACGAAAAACTCAGCGCAGACGCACAGGCAATGGCAAAGGTCAAATTCGAGACTCTTAAAAATGCCGAAGACGGCAAGTATCTGACCGCCGTTTCTCAGTACAGAGACGTTCTGAGTACGATCATTCACAAGAGCTCCGAGAAGGACAGCGGTATCAAAGAGAATATCACCGCTGAGCAGATTCTTCTTGCCACCGTTTGTGAGTACATTGAAGAATGTGCAGACGCTCTCGCAGCATATCAGGCATCTTACCCGATCGACTGATCGGCTCGAATCAAATCTTAGTAAGGAGAAAAAGTTAATGTCACAGAAAACAGCAACTAAAAAGGCTGTATCCAGAAAAGATATGACAAAGTTGCAGTGGACATGGAAAGAGATGAAGCGCAACTGGGTTGCATACGCAATGATCGCCCCGTACTGTATCGTCTTTATTCTGTTCACTATCGCGCCGGTTCTTGTCTCCATTATCGTCAGTTTCACGGACTTCAACCTGCTCGAAATGCCTAACTTCGTTTTCCTGGATAACTACATCCGCCTTTTCCTTGACGACGACATATTCCTGATAGCGATCAAGAATACGTTCATTTTCGCATGTATCGTCGGTCCCGCTTCCTACCTGATGTCCCTGCTTGTTGCATGGTTCATCAACGAACTCGGACCGAAGATCAGAGCAATAGTAACTCTGATCTTCTACGCACCGTCAATTTCCGGTGAGGTTTACCTTATCTGGGGTACGTTGTTCTCCGGAGACTCCTACGGCTGGGTCAACGCGACCTTGCTGAATCTGGGATTGATAAACGAAGAAATACAGTTCTTCGAAGATGCAGACTACGTTATGCCTCTTTGTATCGTAGTTTCTCTGTGGACCTCCCTCGGAACTTCCTTTCTGTCATTTATCGCAGGTCTTCAGGGTATCGACAGATCGCTTTACGAGGCCGGTGCCGTTGACGGAATCCGCAACCGTTGGCAGGAACTCTGGTACGTTACCCTTCCTACAATGAAGCCGCAGTTGATGTTCGGTGCTATCATGGCTATTACAAAGTCCTTCGGTTTCGGAGGAGTCGTTAATGCCCTCTGCGGAAACCCGTCGGTCAACTACTGTGCATGGACGATAACGCACCACCTCGATGACTACGGTCATTCCCGTTTCGAGGTCGGTTATTCGTCGGCAATAGCAGTCGTACTTTTCGCTATAATGGTCGGAGCTAACTCTCTGGTCAAGAAGATGTTGTCAAAGGTAGGTCAGTAAGATGTCAAGACTTAGAACAAGAAAACATAAAGTCGTTCTTAACAGATCCGCCGGCGGCGACCTCGGCATCACATTTATGCTCACTATTCTCGGAGCATTCATGTTCCTGCCTATGCTCTACGTATGGATGCAGGCATTCAAGCCTCTTGACGAACTTTGGATGTTCCCTCCGAGATTCTACGTTATGAAGCCGACTTTCAATAACTTCAAGGATCTGTTCGTACTCATGAACACATCATGGGTCCCATTCTCACGGTACATATTCAATACCGTGTTCGTCTCCGTTATGGGTACCGCCGGCAACCTGTTCTTCGGATCACTTGCTGCCTATGCTCTTGCGAAGATCATGTTCCCCGGACGTAAATGGATATTTAAAACCATTCGTACGTCACTTATGTTCCATAAGACCGTTACCGCAGTTACAAACTTCATTCTGATGAGTTTCCTCGGTATGATTGATACCTACTGGGCACTGATCATTCCCGCATGGGGCTCAACTCTGGGTCTGTACCTGATGAAACAGTTCATGGAAACCAACGTAACGAATGCTGTTCTTGAATCTGCAAGACTTGACGGCGCAAGCGAACTCAAAACATTCTGGGTCATTGCAATGCCTATGGTCAAACCCGCCTGGCTGACTCTGATTATCTACTGCTTCCAGGATCTGTGGAATGCCGGATCTTCGATCTATATCCACTCCGAACAGCTGAAATCGTTCAACTACGCAATAGGTCAGATCACCGCCGGCGGTATCAAGCGTGCAGGCGCAAGTGCTGCGGCGCAGGTCATTATGATGATGGTCCCGATTACGGTATTCGTTATAAGCCAGTCGAACATCATTGAAACCATGGGTTCGTCCGGTATGAAAGATTAAGGAGGCAGCAATGAAAAAAATCATTAGTGCGGTCGCGTTGATTTTCGCGCTCGTGACAGTGCTCGCCGCCCCTGTATGTGCCGTAAGATCATACCAGACTTACACCTACTCTATCGACGGCCACGCACTTTACTCGCCGGATGCTTACACTCCCGTTCAGACTATCAACTCTTCTTATATGGGACTTGCAAAAGCGATCGACGATCCCGGTGACATTGAAGTTGACGACGAAGATAATATCTATATCGCCGATACCGCAAACAACCGTATCGTTATCCTTGATAAGTACTTCAAGCAGAAGGGTGAACCCATTTCCAAATTCTATAATGATGAAGGAATTGCCGATCAACTCGGCGGTCCCAAGGGTGTGTATATCACAAAGGATAAGATCTTTGTAGCAGATACCGATAAGAACCGTATCGTTCTGTTTGACAGAGATTCTCACGAGTTTATCAAGATCATCCCTCAGCCTGAGAGCAGCCTGTTCGACGATGACGCCGTTTACAAGCCCATTGCTCTTGCAGTCGATGATTATGAGAGACTTTATGTAGTATCTTCCACTACCTATCAGGGTATTATCGTTATGAGCATTGACGGCGAGTTTATTAAATTCGTCGGAGCTCAGAAGGTTACAATTTCTGCATGGGATAAGCTCTGGAGATCATTCCAGACAGACGCTCAGAAAGAAATGAGCCAATCCTACATTTCCACCGAGTTCAACAATATTACTATGAACGAACGTGGATTCATTTACGTTACCACATCCTCAATTTCCGAAGGCAAAGTAAAGAGTGCGATTACCGGTAAATCAAAATCCGGTGACTACGCTCCCGTAAAACTGCTCAACCAGTCCGGTGTTGAGGTCATGTCGAGAAACGGTTTCTGGCCTCCCGCCGGTGAGATCGAAATCTCCAATAACAAGGCAGACGGATCCATTACCGGTGTTTCCATGATACATGACGTAGCCGTCGGTCCGGAGCAGACGTGGTCTATCATCGATACCAGACGTCAGAAAATATTTACCTATGATAAGGACGGCAACCTGCTGTTCGCGTTTGGTGACTCCGGTAACCAGCTCGGAAACCTTTCCAGCATCTGCGGAATCACATACCTGAGCGACGGAAAAATGCTGATCCTCGATAACCAGAACGACAATATTACCGTCTTCCAGCGTACCGAGTACGGCGACATTCTGATCAATGCTCTGGCAAACCAGAACAACCGTCACTACGACAGCGCGATCAACGACTGGATGGAGATTCTGAAGAGAAACTCCAACTTTGACGCCGCGTATATCGGAATCGGTGATGCTATGTACCGTAACGGCGACTACAAAAACGCAATGAAGTATTACGAGTCAGCCTACGACACAAGCGGCTGGTCCGACTCCTACAAGGAGATCAGACAGCAGTGGATCACGAAATATGTTCTTCTGATTCCCGTTATCGTTGTAGGACTTATCGTTCTTATCACGCTGTTCTTCAAGAAAGCAGGTAAGATCAATACCCGGGCAGCAACTGCGGGCGGAAAGAGAACATTTGGTGAGGAGCTCCTCTACGGTTTCCACCTGATCTTCCACCCATTCGACGGATTCTGGGATCTGAAACATGAAAAACGAGGATCCGTACGTGCTTCGCTCGTTTATATCGCGGTAACCATTCTCGCATTCTTCTATCAGGATATCGGTTCCGGATACCTTACCAATCCGCAGGGACATTACACTACCATAGTTTCACAGGCTATGAGTATTCTCGTTCCCTTCGTGCTTTGGGTACTTGCCAACTGGTGTCTGACCACCCTGTTTGAGGGCGAAGGAAGTTTCAAGGACATCTTTATTGCAACTGCCTATTCTCTGCTGCCGCTTCCCATGCTCGTAGTTCCCGTTACCATTTATTCCAACTTCGCTATCAAGGCAGAACTTGATATCGTGTCCTTCATAGGTACGATTGCATTCATCTGGACCGGACTTTTGATTTTCGTCGGTATGATGGTAACTCACGACTACACACTCTTCAAGAACTTTGTCACGTCACTCGGCACTCTTGTCGGTATGGCGTTCATAATGTTCATAGCAATACTCTTTACTACGCTGCTCGGAAAGATCGTCAGCTTCATCACCAACATTATTGTTGAGATCAACTACCGAACGTAACAGGACAGGAGGAATAAAAATGAAAAGAATAATTGCATTGCTTCTGACTGTCGTGATGCTTTTCGGGACGATCATGATCGATGTCGGTGCCTATGCCGTTGACATTATCTATGTCAAAAACAACGAAGGCAAGGAAACCGAGGAGATCGACTACAAGGAAACCGTAAAACAGTACCTTAAAAAAGAGTTCAAGACTCCCGAAGAAAAACTCGCGACAATGGAGTTGATGTACGAGAAAAACGGATATCAACTCTTCGTCGATACCCTGACCGGTGAGGTTGCCACCTATAATATGGCTTCCGGTCAGACTCTGTTCTCCAACCCATACGACGTCGGCGCAACTTCCTACGTTGATTCAACGAAGGAAAAGATCATGTCTCAGATCGTCATTGATTACAGAGACAACGACACCGACAAGACCATGTACAGTTTCGTTGAGGCTGCTGAACGCGGACAGATAACGGCAAAGAACATCAAGAACGGTATCAGAATCGAGTACCGTATCGGTCGTGAAGAAACGAGAATGCTCGTTCCGAGAATGATTGAAGAGACGAGATTCGAGACTCTGATCCTTGATCCTTTCGCAGATTATATCAACGAAATCTCTGCCGGAAACGATAAAATGAAAGTCATTGATTGGAGAGACTATAAAACTCTCGCAATGTTCAGTAAAATCGTTTCCGATAGCGGAAACGACGAATGGTTCAAGTTCAACAAACTGAGAGCATTCTATACTCACAAGGCTCTTGATGAGTGCAAGACCCAGCGTGAGAGGAGTTCAATGATCGCCGCATATCCTGTATGCAGCAGCATGAATATCTACGTTTTCGCAAGCGACGCAACCAATACCGAGCTGACACTTGTGGAATCCTACATCAAGACATACGTACCTAAATATACGTACGAAGAACTTGACAAGGACCATAACCAGACGGGTTACAGCGGAAGCGACAAGGCTCCGCCTCTGTTCAAACTATCACTTGAATATACCCTTGACGAGTGGGGAATGAGCGTGCGTATGCCTGCCAACGGTCTCCGTTTCAATGAGTCCCTGTATCAGCTCAACAACATCAGCATCCTGCCTTATATGGGCGCAGGCGCAAACTACTATCTGAACGATAAGAAACAAACCTTTACGGGGTACAACTTCTTCCCGGATGGATCCGGAACGCTGTTCAGACACGAAGATCTTGCAGGTTCCGCAACAACCACCATTAACGGTAAAGTTTACGGTCAGGACTTCGCGTATAACACAATCACCGGTTCTCATCAGGAAACAATACGTTATCCTGTTTTCGGAATAGTGTCCAATTACTCCGAACCCCGTCAGACCATAACGACCGAGAATGTACTGGATGAGGACGGCAACATAGTATACAACGAGGACGGCACTCCTCAGACCAAGGAAGTAACAAATACCGAGATCTATAAAGAAGATCGCGGATTCGTTGCCATTATCGAAGAAGGCGATGCTCTTGCAGAACTTTCCACTTACCATGCCGGTACTCTCAGTAAGTACAACATCATTCAGATGCTGTTCTACCCGAGACCGAAAGACTCCTATAACCTTGCAAACGCTATTTCAGTCGGTGCTAACGCAACATGGACCGTCGTTTCTTCCCGTAAGTACGTAGGCAACTATAAGATCCGTTACATAATGCTGACTGATGACAACATTGCCAAGGAAAAGAATATCAAGGATTACTACGAGGTATCCTGGATGGGTATGGCGGAAGCATACCGCGATTACCTCTATGCTACCGGAAACCTGAAATCCCTCAAAAAAGAGGACGTAAACGAGAATCTTCCCGTTTACATCCAGACATTCGGGACAATGGAGACCGTTCAGAAGATCCTTTCCGTTCCCGTGAACGTAATGACTTCTATGACCTCCTTCGACAATATCAAGACCATGTATAATGAACTCTCCGCAGAGGGTGTTTCAAACATCAAGTTCAAACTTTCAGGTTACGCCAACGGCGGTATCTATGCCTCCGTGCCGTATCGCCTGAAATGGGAGAAATCCGTCGGCGGCAAGAGCGGATACGAAGACCTGATGGATTATTCCAAAGAGACCAACTACGATCTCGAAGTATTCCCGGACTTTGACTTCGAATACGTGAGAGCATCTTCCGATGGTCTGTTTGACGGTTTGACCATGAAGGAGCATATCGTCAAGTCTATCAACAACACCTATATGTCACGCCGCTATTACAGCGCAACAAAGCAGACATACGTAGGTCGTTATGAACTTGCGATAAGTGCTGCATATTTCAGCCACTTCTACGACAAACTTACTGAAAACCTCATGAAGTACTACCCCGAAGGATACACTTCTGCGATCTCTGTCGGAACGATCGGAACTTCCCTTAACTCCGACTTTGACGAGGATGATCCCGCAAACCGTGAGGACTCCAAAAAGTCCACCATTGAACTTATGGAGAAGATGGCGAACGATTACGACGACATTATGACCGAGGGTGCAAACTCTTACGTATGGAAATATGTCGATTATATCGTGGACGTTCCGCTTGATTCCAGCCGTTACATCAAATCCAGCGCAGCGGTACCCTTCATCGGTGTCGTTCTGCACGGCAGCACTCAGTACGCCGGATCTCCTCTTAATATGGAAGGAAATATCGGTTACAGTCTGCTTAAAGCAGTTGAAAACGGTGCTTCTCTTTACTTTATACTTTGCTACGAGAACTACGAAGAACTCAAAGAGGATATGAACCTCAGCCAGTATTATTCCGTACGTTACGACATACTGAAAAATGACGTAGTAAGGTATTACAAACTTCTGAACGATCTTACCAAAGATCTCCAGCTGTCCAAGATCATCGGACATCAGTTCCTTATCGGTGAACGTGTTCCCGATCCTGATGAGGTAATCGCAGACGCCAAGGAAGCGGAAGAGGCAATCAAGAAGGCGGAAGAAGCTATCCGCATTGAGGAAGAAAAACTTGCGAAAGAAGCCCGCAACAGCGGACGTATCGAATCGCTTGATAACGCAAAGAATGCAATTACCAATGTAAAGCATTACTACGAGTCCATCAAGAACTGCTACGCCGGCGGATATACCATCGATGAAAGCGGAATGGTTTCCAATACAATTGGAATGCAGACACTCGTAAAGATGCTCGAAGATTCCCGCAAGAAGGCAGAGGAGACCACAGCTGCCGCCGAAAAGGCTGAGGCTGATTCAGCTTCCAAGACCGAACTTGCAGATATCTGGAAGGTAACTCAGAATAACTTCAAGAGCATTCTTTCCGAAGGCAACAACAAGAACTATTCAACACTTCTTGCTGCTTATACCAAAGCACAGAGCAATGTTGATTCTCAGAAGACCAAGATTGAAGCCCAGGTTGAACTTCTCGACAATGCAACTGTCGCTGCCGTTGATGCAGGTATTGCCAAGATCCCGGCTCTTTATAAGGCATACAATGATGCTTCCGATGCTTATGCAAAGGATGCAAGTGAAGCCAACAAGAAGGCTCTTGACAGTGCAAAATCCGCTCTGACCTTTATTTCCGGAACTGTTGACAATGCCAAGGCATATGTTGATGCGACGGAAAATTACAAGGCTGCCGAAAAAGCGTTCAACGACTACGTCGGCGGACTCAAAAAGGCACTCAGCGATGCTGAGTCTGCACTCAAGAAAGCAAAGGCCGATCACCAGAATGAACTTGATGCAGATGCTGCCTATAATACAGCCGTCAAAGCACTTGATGAAGCTAAGACTGCAATGAATGAGATCACCGAGAAGAACAATCCTGAATACGCTTATTGGAACAAAGTCCTTACCACTGCTACAAGCTCCATGGAAAGCCTCGCCAAAAACTACGAACAGTATGAGACATTCTCCGAGTACAAAGCACTTGCCGATCTCGTTGCCAAAGCAAAAGCGAAACTTGCCGGTCTCGATGAGTTTACTCCCGAGTACAAGGCTGCTCTTGCCAATACCGAGGCAAAACAGGCAGCGGTTGACTCTGACGAAGCGTCTTTCCTCGGTTCAAAGGCTGATTATGCTGCCGCAAAGGCTGCATATGATAAGGCTCTCAAAGCATTTGAAGCCGACTCCAAGGAAGAGAATATAGGCAGAACTGCCGAGTACAAAGCACTTGAATCCGCAAAGAATTCAGCAAAGACAAAACTCGATGGCATTAATGCAAAACTCAACGCAGTTTCTCCTGTCCCCGGGATCGTAAGCAAATACAAGGCTGCTGCCGACAAGCGTAATAAAGCATCCGAAGCACTCAGCCGTATAGAAGTTGCTTACTTCAATTCCGCTGACTATAAGAAACTTGTATCCGACGTCGAGGTTGCAAGAGCAGAACTTGATGCCGCTTCCAAGGGTTACGAGTCCGATTCCGCTTATAAGACGCTGAAAGAGAACGCTGATAAAGTCGACAAGGCATATCGCGATTATATCAACGCACTTAAAGCCGCCGTTAATTCTTCTGACGAGACTTCTGCAATCGCAACTGCCGAAATGCAGGTCAAGTTCACATACGACTCATATCAGACTAAGGCAAGTGCCGCTTTCGCAGCACTTTACAACAGTCTGAGCGGCGTGAACAAACTCAAAACATTTGATGACGTTGTTGCAAGAGCGAAGAAACTTCCCGCTGCTTCTGCCGCTTCCGAATACCTGACCATGATCACTGAGATCGACGGTCTGCTTGCCAATGCCAAGGAAAGCAACAAGGAAGGCGAAGAGAACAGCGAAAAGTTCAATACCGCCCTTGAAAAGTCCAAAGAACTTCTTGCCGCCGCCAAGACCGCTGCCGAAGCACTTGCAGACGCTGAGAAGGGAAGTTACATTCTTGACGAAAAGCGCGCCGCTGACGCAGCAGTTGAAAAATATGTAAGCGATTATATCGCAAAGCATTCTTCCGATGCCGCGTATAAGGCCGCTGCCGACAAGAAGACTGCCGCTGACAAGGCTCTTAATGACTTTATCAACAACTACAAGAAAGATTACAAGAATTCCGCAGAGTACACTGCGGCTGCCGAGGCTGAAAATGCTGCAAAGGCTGCCGTAACAGACTCTTACGCAGACAGCAAGAACATTTCCGCGGAGTTCCAGAACGCAATTACCAGTTATGACAATGCTTACGGCAAGTTGCCCGCATACGAGGTCGCTCTCATTGCAGCAGAAAAGCCTCTTGCAATAAGCGAATATGCTGCCGGTTACAATGCCGATAACGCGGATTATGAAGTAATTGTTTCTGTTTACGAGTCTGTAAAGGCTGAGGCTGAAATAGCTGCAGCTGAAGCAAAGACCACCGGTTCTGCCAAGACTGCCGCTGATAAAGTAGTTTCTGACAATGAGAAGACTGTCAAGACTCTTGATAAGACCATATCTCAGAACGTCAGAGCTATGAATACCTTCGTATCTCTTGCCAAAGTATCTTATACCAATTCCGAACTTGCTTATACCGAACTTATCAAAGATGAGAAGTACAACGCTGAATTCAAAGATGACGTCACCAAGAGTTACAACGAGGTCAAGGATCTCGTGAAGGGAATCGAGGGCGCAGAACCTGCTGATGATTCTACAAACGAGGTCGCCAAGAAGGGTATACTCTATATGGCTGGAAAGACCTACGATTACGCTGTAGAAGCCGTTGAACTTTCCAAGAAATACGTGGAAGGTATCAATGTTGTTATGACAGACCCCAACTCTGAGGAAGTAATTCCCGTTGATCCCGAAGAAGAAAAAGAAGAGGAAGAAGAAGGATACAAGAAGACAAAGTATACCGACGATTCCGGAAATATCGTTCTCGTCCAGTACGAGGGCGGAATCTCCATCATCCTCAACTACAACTACTTTGACGCGACTACCGAATACAACGGAAATACATACACTCTGAGCGGTTACGGCGCTGTTCGTATCGACGAAGTTAACGGTGCGGAACCGATCTACGTATCGTTTTCCGATATTAATGACTGAAGGAGGAGCAAAGAATGACTAACGAGTTAAAATTGAATCAGACCGTCAGCGTTCCGCAGAATAAGGCTCCGAAGAAGAAAAAACGCATTGCTTCCCTTGATAAAAAGAAAGCACGCGCCGGTTGGTTCTTCATTCTGCCGTTCCTTATCGGTTTTGTCGCTGTTTATCTACCGATTATTTTCGACTCGATCAAATACAGTTTCAGCCGTATCAAGATCGTGTCCGGAGAGGGATTCACCATTGAAAACGTCGGCTTCGCCAACTACAATGAGGCTCTCTTCGTTAACCCCGACTTTGTAAAGACCCTTGTTACCGGTCTTAAAGAGTTGGCATTCGACATTCCCGCCATCATTCTGTTCTCACTGTTTATGGCAGTGCTTTTGAATCAGAAGATGGCAGGACGTGCCGTCTTCCGTGCAATATTCTTCATTCCCGTTATTCTTTCCACCGGTCTTATGGAGACCATCAATGCCGCAAACGCAGTTGAGGAAATGATGGAGAATGAAAGTATCGCCGACGGAACCGGTGAGAGTGCTGCGGCGCAGATAGTATCCGCAATCGATATTGAGCAGTTGTTCTCAAATATGAAAGTCGGTACTGAACTTGTTGGATACGTTGTTCAGATGATCAACGATATTTACGACATAGTAAACCGTTCCGGTGTTCAGATGCTGATATTCCTTGCAGGTTTGCAGTCGATCTCTCCCGCAATTTACGAGTCCTGTCAGATGGACGGTGCTACCGGATGGGAAACATTCTGGAAGATCACCTTCCCGATGATAAGCCCTATGATCCTCGTCAACGCGGTCTATACTATTATCGACTCTTTCACGACGGACTCAAATACGGTGATGAAGTTCATTGCCAATCAGTACACTGCTACCAACGGACAGGAAGTCAGTTCCGCTATGGCATGGATGTACTTCCTGATTGTAATACTGATAGTTGCGATATTTGCTGCGATATTCTCAGCGTTCGTATTCTATCAGCGTAAAGACTGATGAAAGGAGGACAGATAAATGAATGCACAAGAATCCATGGCTCCTAAAATCAAAAAGGAGACCAAAAACAAGATAAAAGTCGAGTTTGAACGTACTCCTCTTAAAGAACGTCTGAAAGCAAAGTTTATCAATACGGCTTTCATTGGAAACGTCGTATGGTATCTTTTCAGATTCATTCTTCTCGTTGGTATCGCTTATATAGTTCTGTTCCCCTTTTACAGCAAGATCGCCGGATCTTTCATGAGCAAGGAAGACTTCGTTGATGTTACCGTTATGCTTATCCCGAAGCATTTTTCACTGGATATTTACAAATTTATCCTGCTTGAAAACAACTACTTCCAGGCATTCGGAAACACTCTTCTGCTTGCAGGATCCACAGCTCTTATCCAGACATTCATCTGCTGCCTTATTGCTTACGGTCTTGCAAAGTTCAAGTTCAAGGGTGCAAAACTGATATTCGGTGCTGTTATCCTGACAATGGTTGTTCCTCACCAGACGCTGCAGTTGTCGCTCTTTATGCACTTCCGTTTCTTTGATGTATTCGGAATACTCGGATTCCTTTCGGGTAACGCAAGCGTCGGAAATGTTGAATGGCTGAATAACATTCTTGCTTCGATCAACATATTCGGAGACGGCGGAACGAGCAAACTGCTTCAAGGACTTGTTGCTGACGGCGGTATTAACCTCAACAACACATTCTGGCCGTTGATCGTACTGTCACTGACCGGTCTTGCATTCAAGAACGGACTTTACATCTTCCTTCTCCGCCAGTTCTTCCGCGGAGTTCCGGATGAACTTGAAGAATCCGCCTATATCGACGGCTCGGGTACTTTCCGAACCTTCATTCAGATCATTCTTCCGCTGTCCATACCTATGATGATCACTGTTTTCCTGTTTGCCTTCTCATGGCAGTGGACCGACGACTTCTACACGAAACTGTTCTTCACAACAACGAAGACAGTGCTTATGCCGGATGTCGTTGCTATTCCGAAGTCACTTGAAACAAACTATGCAGGACAGAACCTTTACTATCCTGCGATCAGAAACACCTGCGGACTGCTGATCATGCTTCCGCTGATCATCATGTACCTGTTCTGCCAGAAATTCCTGGTACAGGGTATCGAACGTTCCGGACTTACCGCCGACTGATACTGCACGGGTATAATCATAGCAATAATGACCGTGGGCCGGCTGACATTTGTCAGCCGGTCTCTTTTGCTTGTTAACATAATGTTTTCCTAAATGTTTTAAAAAATTAATATTTAAGATTCAAAAAAGTGGTACACTTGTATATAATGGATTAGTATAGTCGAAAAGTGTGTAAAAAAGTCGGAACATATCCGTCAGAATATACGCAAAGCTGTGCCGAAAACTATCATTATCACAAGATCCCGAATGGCATAAGGAAGGACTAATATGGAAAAGAGAATTTTACTGTCATCTCCTACAATGCACGAAGAAGAACTTACATATGTGAAAGAGGCTTTTGATCGGAACTGGATAGCTCCGCTCGGATTCAACTGTGACGGATTCGAGGATGAAATGGGAGCATATCTTTCCGGGAAAGAAGACAAAACATATTATACGTTGTCGCTGTGTTCCGGAACATCAGCACTTCACCTTGCGGTTAAACTTGCTGGAGTGAAGCGCGGGGATATTGTACTTGCTTCCGATATGACTTTTTCCGCTACCGTTAACCCCATCAGTTACGAGGGCGGAGTTCAGGTATTCGTTGATTCGGAGCGAGATACATGGAATATGGATCCCGAATCACTCGAACTGGCTTTTAGCAAGTATCCGGAGGCAAAGGTTGTCGTTCTTGCCCACCTTTACGGTACTCCCGCAAAGATGAAAGAAATCACAGATATATGTAAGAAGCATAATGCTGTTCTTATTGAAGATGCGGCAGAGGCACTTTCCGCTCAGTATGAAGGGAAAATGTGCGGAACATTCGGAAAGTACAACGCTATCTCCTTCAACGGAAACAAGATCATCACCACCTCCGGCGGAGGTATGCTTATTTCAGATGACGAGGCATCAAGGAAAAAGGCATTTTTCTGGGCAACTCAGGCAAGAGAACCTGCACCATGGTATCAGCATGAGGAAATAGGTTATAACTACCGTATGTCCAATGTCGTTGCCGGTATCGGCAGAGGCCAACTGCTTCACCTTGAAGAGCACCGTGACAGAAAAGAAGCCATTTACCGCAGATACGCAGAAGGACTTTCAGGTCTGCCGGTTACTATGAATCCGTATCTTGATAACACAAAGCCCAACTTCTGGCTGTCATGTCTGCTCATTGATGAGGGATGCCAGGTCGCTCCCATGGATATTCTCAATCGTCTTAACGAAGCGAATGTTGAGTCAAGACCTATATGGAAACCCATGCATATGCAGCCGGTATTCCGCGGACATGATGTAGTGAGTGCCGCAGATAAGTCGGTTGGCGAAGATGTTTTCGCGCGCGGACTTTGCCTGCCTTCGGATATCAAAATGACGGAGGAGGAACAGCAGTACGTGATCGATGCGATCCGTTCCTGCTTCTGATACTTCCATGTATGCAAAGTTTTTCAAAAGGATCTTCGACTTTTTTCTGTCGCTGATCGCTTTGATCATTCTCTCACCCCTTATGATGGTGCTGATGATCGTCGGTGCAATAATAATGAAAGGGAATCCGTTCTTTACACAGCTTCGCCCGGGGAAAGACGAGAAAATCTTCCGGCTGATCAAATTCCGTACAATGACAAATGAGCGGGATGAATCGGGGAAACTGCTGCCGGACGAGGTCAGACTTGTTCCGTACGGAAAGTGGCTCCGCTCAACATCGCTTGACGAACTTCCGGAATTAATAAATATTCTTGTAGGCGATCTTGCCATAGTGGGGCCGAGACCTCAGTTGGTCCGTGACATGGTGTTTATGACACCGGAACAGCGCCGTCGCCACACAGTACGTCAGGGACTTACGGGACTTGCCCAATGCAGCGGAAGAAACAATATGTCGTGGGAAAGGAAATTTGAATACGACCTTGAATACATAGAAAAAATCACTTTGATCGAGGACCTAAAGATACTGTTGATGACCGTGTTCAAAGTCTTCAAGCGTGACGGTATAACCGAAGAGGGAATGGCGACTGCCGAGGACCTCGGGGATCATCTGCTTCGCAGCGGTGCGGTGGATCAGGACGAATATGATCGCAAGCAGGCAGAAAGCCGCGATCTGATCCTGAAAAAATAAAAAAAGAGGGGCTGTTGCACGGAAGTGTTCCGGCCCCTGAAGTATAATCTGAAAGGACGACAAATATTGTGAAAAAAGTACTTATCGTTGCAAGTGTGATTTCTTTTATTGAATGGTTTCAGAAGGAAAACATTGATTTTCTGGTAGACGATATGGGCTGCGAGGTTCATGTCGCATGCAACTGTGACTATATGGAAGACACGAGTGAAGCGAGAACACGGGAATATATGGACCGTGTAAATGCCAAAGGCGTTGTTTTCCACAATGTGGAATTTGCAAGAAGTCCGTTTAAGAAAGAAAATATAACCGCCTATCGCCAACTGAAAGCATTGATTGACGATGGAAAATACGATTTGATCCATTGCCATACACCCATGGCATCGATTCTTGCCAGACTTGCCGCAAGGAAAGCAAGAAAAGGCGGAACTACAGTTGTATATACATGCCACGGATATCATTTCTTTACCGGTGCACCAATCAAAAACTGGATAATGTTCTATCCGGTCGAGAAAATTTGCGCAAGAATGACTGATGTCCTGATAAATATCAACGGCGAGGACTATGAACGTGCAAAGAAAAAAATGCATGCCGGCCGCATAGAGTATATACCCGGAGTTGGAATTAATGTGGAAAAATTTGCCGGCACCGTGATAGACAGGGCAGAAAAGCGTCGTGAACTCGATATACCCGAGGAATCTTTCCTTGTTTTTTCAGTTGGTGAGCTTAACATCAATAAGAATCACTCAACGATAATCAAGGCGATAGCGTCGATGCAAGATAAAAACGTACACTATGCCGTTGCCGGAAAAGGTGATTATCACGACGAACTCGTAAAACTTGCAGAATCACTCGGAATTTCAGACAGGGTTCATCTACTTGGTTTCAGACGCGATATGGCAGAGCTCTATCACGTGGGTGATGTATTTGCATTTCCTTCGTTCAGAGAGGGGCTTCCCGCGTCTGTTATGGAGGCTATGGCGAGCGGAATGCCGGTTGTGGCTTCAAAAATCCGCGGGAACAGTGACCTTGTACAGAAGGAAAAGGGCGGATATCTCTGCGCACCCGATTCCGTGGATGACTTTGCAAAGAATATTGATAAACTCCGTGCTGATGCAGATCTCAGGGCGGAAATGGGTGCTTTTAACGTGAAATACATAGAGGGATTCTCGGATAAAGTCGTTATGGAAAAATCCTGTGCACTTTACAGAGAACTTCTCGGAGAGTGAGTATCGTCGTGAAAACAGTATTGCACATACTTAATACCGGATCGTACTCCGGCGCAGAAAATGTTGTCATAACACTGATCCGCGGCTTCCGCGAACGTGGAAGCGATATCAGATTCATTTACGTTTCCCTTGACGGCTCAATCAGAGAAGTCCTTCGAAAGAATGACGTTGAATTCGAGCCTATTGAAGCTATGAAAGTCGGAGAATTGAAACGGGTAATCAAAAAGTACAAACCTGATTTTATCCATGCTCACGATTTCACTGCCAGTATCACGGCGGCCCTTGCCGCCGGCAGAATTCCCGTTATCTCGCATATTCATAATAATACCCCGTGGATAAAAAAACTGAATCTAAAAACTATCGCATACGGTCTCAGTTGTTTCAAATACTATAAAATGCTCGGTGTGTCACCGTCCGTATTTGATGAGTTCATATTCGGCAAGTTCTTCCGGAAAAAAGAGGTTATAGTCAGCAATCCCGTGTATACCGAGCGTACCCGCCGGCTTGCAGGTGAAGCGGAGGAGACAACGGGATATGACGTTGTGGCTCTCGGAAGATTAACGGAGCCAAAAGATCCGCTTCGTTTTGTTGAAATTATAAAAAAACTATCCGCGACACATAAAATCAGTGCTGTTATGATCGGCGACGGAGAACTCCGCGGGGAAATTGAGGCGAAAATCGCTTCCGACGGACTGCAAGACAGTATTACACTTGCCGGATTTATGGAAAATCCCTACGGTATCCTCGGAAATTCCCGAATTCTGTGTATGACGTCCGTGTGGGAAGGCTACGGACTTGTTGCCGTTGAGGCGTTGGCACTCGGTAAACCTGTGCTTGCAACTCCGGTCGGGGGTATTCCGACAATTCTGACGGAAGACGGAAATGAGGGAAAACTATGCCGCAGTGACGAGGAGTTTCTCGGAAAATTGACCGAACTCCTTGATGATGAGTCAAAATATGCGGAAGCATCTGCTGCCGCACGAGCAAGAGCAGACGTGCTCGATAATATGGATCGGTATACGGCCAAACTTGAAGAAATATATAACAAATAAAAAATGGGGTGTTAAAAAACTCGTTATCGAGTTTTTTAACACCCCCTCCGACATTTGGCTCGGCGGCTGAACACCGCCGTTTTGCCCTGAAAACAGAGTAAAATCCACCCTTGTTTCAAGGCAAAAACGCCAATGCCGCGTCAAAAACAGTGGCTCCTGACCACTGCTTTTGGTGGACTGCTAAAAAGTATTGACTTTTTTAGCAGCCCTTTTTTATCAGATAATTATTTTATGATCTGAGATGTGAGTGTGGCTGCGGCAGCAGAAAGAGCTTCGTCGATCTTAGCCGCATCTCGTCCGCCCGCCATTGCATTGTCCGGACGTCCGCCTCCCTTACCGCCGGTTACTGCGGCGACAGCGGAGACGATCTTTCCGGCGTGTGCGCCTGCTTTGACAGCCTCGGCACCCGCAACTGCGATAAAGTTGAGTTTTCCGTCGGTGTTGACTGCAAGGACCGCAACGGTTGAAGGCTTATTTGCCTTGATTTCGTCACCCATGGAACGTGCCACCTCAATAGCAGTTCCGTCAAGTCTTGCGGTTACAAGATCAAAGTTTCCGATCTTTACAGCACCGGCAAGGAGAGAATCGAGTTTCGTGGAAGCAAGTTTGGAGTTCAGAGCTTCTATCTCGCGTTTTGCTGCGGCAAGGTCAGCTGAGAGTGAAGCGGCTTTTTTCGCGATATCGGCGGGATTCTGAACTTTCAGTTCACGTGCGGTATCGGTGATCAGTTTTTCCTTTTCATCGAAGAACACAAGAACATTGTTCCCGGTTACAACTTCAATGCGCCGTACTCCGGATGCAACGGAAGATTCGCTGACAATATGGAACAGACCGATCTTTGCAGTATTGTCAACGTGAGTACCGCCGCAGAATTCTGTGGAGAACTCTCCCATTTTTACAACACGGACGATTTTTCCGTATTTTTCTCCGAAGAGAGCCATAGCACCCATTTTTTTCGCGGAGTCTATGTCGGTTTCAACTGTTTCAACTGCAGTACCGGTAAGAATAGCGTGGTTGACAATAGATTCAACTTCATCCAGCTCTTCGCGTGTGACTGCGGAGAAGTGAGTGAAGTCAAAACGTCCGCGGAATTCGTCAACATAGGAGCCTGCCTGCTCGACATGAGTGCCGAGAACAAGCCGCAGTGCAGCTTGCAGCAGGTGGAGGGAGGAATGGTTACGGCGGATCGCTTCGCGGCGTTCAATGGTGTAAGCGGCTTTTACGGTGTCGCCGACGTGAATGGCATCTCCGTCACGGAGAGTGCACATATGCAGGTAAATTCCGTCGGTTTTCTTGGTGTCTCCGACGGCGGCGAGCATAGACAGATCATTACAGTCGCCGATCATTATTGCTCCGGTGTCGCCTACCTGACCGCCGCCCTCGCCGTATAGAACGGTTTTATCAAGGATTGCGGTGAATTCGCCTTCTGTTACCTGATCCACGGAACGGGGTTCATCTCCGTCGTCAACGATCAGGGCAAGGACTTTGGCCTCACATTCCTTATCTGTGTAACCGAGGAACTGAGTTTTAGGAAGATTTTCAATAAGATTCTTGGATTCCTTTGCCCAACCGCTGATATTTCCGCGGGCTGCACGGGCGCGGGTGCGCTGTTCCTGCATCAGAGCGGTGAAACGCTCGTCGTCTATGGAGAATCCTTTCTCCTCGGCGATCTCACGTGTCAGGTCAAGAGGAAATCCGTAGGTGTCATATAGCTTGAATGCGTCGTCACCGGAAAGGACATTGCCGTCTGTATTGTTCAGCATATCTTCAAGTATTGCAAGTCCGGCGTCGATGGTGGCATCAAAACGTTCCTCTTCAATGGAGAGGACTTTTTTGATATAATCGGATTTTTCGCCGAGTTCGGGATAGGCACCAACATTTTCACCGATAGCGACCGAGCAGATATCAACGAGAAAAGCATGGTTGATACCGAGGAGCTTTCCGTGACGGCAGGCACGGCGTATGATGCGGCGAAGAACGTATCCGCGTCCTTCGTTTGAGGGAATAACTCCGTCGCAGATCATAAACATTGCGCTTTTTACATGGTCGGTGATCACGCGGATCGAAATGTCGTTGATCTTGTCATCGCCGTAGGTTTTGCCGGAAACGGCGCATACGCGGTCAAGGATCTTCCGGATCGTATCTACTTCAAACATATTGTCAACGCCCTGAATAACGCAGGCGAGACGTTCAAGTCCCATACCGGTGTCGATATTCTTCTGAACGAGTTCGGTATAGTTGCCTTTTCCGTCGTTGTTGAACTGAGAGAAAACATTGTTCCAGATTTCCATATATCTGTCGCAGTCGCATCCGGGTTTGCAATCGGGTTTGCCGCAGCCGTACTTTTCGCCGCGGTCAAAGTAGATCTCGGAGCATGGACCGCAGGGACCTGAGCCGTGCTCCCAGAAGTTGTCCTCTTTGCCGAGGCGAACGATATGCTCTTCGGGAACACCTATGACGTCGCGCCATAGGGCATAAGCCTCGTCGTCGTTCTCATAAACGGAGGGCCAGAGAAGATTCTCGGGTATCTCCATTACTTTGGTAAGGAATTCCCAAGCCATGGGAATTGCCTCGTTTTTGAAGTAATCTCCGAAAGAGAAGTTGCCGAGCATCTCGAAGAAAGTGCCGTGACGTGCGGTATGACCGACACGTTCAAGGTCGGGAGTTCGGATGCATTTTTGGCAGGTGGTAACGCGGCGGCGCGGAGGCTCCTCCTCACCGGTGAAAAATTTTTTCATGGGAGCCATACCGGAGTTTATCAGAAGGAGGGATTTATCATTGTGAGGAATAAGCGGATATGACGGCAGTCGGAGATGTCCCTTGGATTCAAAGAAGGACAGGTATTTCTCGCGGATGTCGTTGAGAGAAGTCCATTGCATAGCATTTTGCCCTTTCAATTAAATATTCTGAATTATTATAACACCGTGTCATGAAATTGTCAACAAAAATTACCTGTTTTCGGGGTTTTTTCGTGGTTTTCAGCTTAATAAGCGGCTGAATCATGGAAAAAATGAGTTTATCCGAATAAAAGCATATTCCGGAAGAATAAACACTGCTTGTCATATTCTTGACGGACGGGCAATATAATTATCACGAAAGGGCGTGAAAAAATGACGGGATCGAACAATTCTTACTCAATACCGGAGCAGGTAGCGGCGGCTCTTCCGCCACGGGTGAGAGATGACATACTCAAAGCTGCGCAGAATTGCAAAATGATAGAAGAAGTGCGTCTTCACAGCGGCAGGCGTGCGACATTGTCTGCTGACGGTCACAATGTGCTGACACCGGCGGTGCTGACACGGAGTGAGGCTGACGAGGTGCTGATGCGGCTTTGTGAAAACTCGGTTTATGCCTACCGTGACACAATGGCTCAGGGGTACATAACACTGCGGGACGGTGTTCGCGTCGGAATTTGCGGGCGTGCTTCCGTCAGCGGAGGAAAGATCGCGGGAGTATACGACATAAGCACCCTTGCGGTACGGATACCGCATCCTATACCTGACGTGGGAGAGGAGATATGTCGTCTTATTGATGAAATGAAGTATACACGTGGTGTTCTGATATATTCTCCGCCGGGGGTTGGAAAGACCACGGTACTGCGTGCGGTGGCGCGGCGGCTTGCTTCCGGAGGTAATGCACGACGGGTTGCGGTGGTGGATACACGCGGTGAACTCGGATATTCGCTTGACGGATCTTCTTTGTGTATTGATCTTTTGTCGGGGTATCCCAAGGAGATCGGGATCGCGATTGCAGCCGGCAGTCTCGGTGCAGAGATCATTGTCTGCGACGAGATCGGCAGTAGGGCGGATGCTGAGGCGATCCGTTCGGCGCACAACTGCGGTGTGCCTTTGATCGCCACGGCTCACGCCGCATCCGTCCGAGAACTTCTCGGGCGTTCGGGAATAGGTCTTCTGCACAGAAGCGGGAGTTTCGGTGCATATGTCGGATTGAAAAGAAAGCCGCGTTGTCCGGATGAGAGATCACTTTTTTCCGATTTTGAGTATGATATCTGTAAATGGGAGGATGCTGATGAGTCTTGCCTTATCGGGAACGGTGCTGTGTAAGGCAGCGGGATCGGCGGCGATTTTTGCCGCGATCGGTGCCTCAGCGTATGTTACCGCTCTCAGGGACAAAGCACGGCTGCGGCGGCTTGATTCGCTTATTGCCCTGATCGTTCTGATAAGAGACCAGATAGACAGATATCTGACACCCGTCTCGGAGATACTCCGCAGATGTGATCCGGAAGTGATAGACGGTTGTTTTATCGGATGTTCAGCGGATGAAACAGAGAAAGAAAGACAGATTCCAACCGATATCCGCGGACTTGTTGATGCTATAGCGGAGGGGGAGTTCTTTTCCGACGGAAAAGACGCACTTGTCGGATTTGCCGCCGATTTCGGAAGGTCGTTCCGCGAGGAGGAACTCCGTTCATGTGACGCTTGCCTTGAATCTCTGCGGCAGACAAGGAGCAGGCTTATGGAAGAATTGCCGAAAGAGCGACGCAGCCGAACGGTGCTATGCTTTTGTATCGCCGCTGCAATCATAATAATTCTTATATAAATAAGGAAATAAAATGGATATTACTCTTTTGCTTAAAGTGATCGGTGTGGGGGTGCTTGTGGCTATTTCAGCACAGATATTGTCAAAAACGGGAAGAGACGAGCAGGTTATGCTTCTGACCGTTACCGGTATTGTGGTCGTGCTTGTAATGCTTGTGGGACAGATAGACGAACTTTTCGATAAGGTACGCAGCGTATTCGGATTCTGAAAATGGGATTTGATACTCTGAAATTATGCGGTATTTCTGTTATTGCGGCAGGAGCTGCGCTTCTGTTGAGGGAACTTAAGAAGGAATTTGAGATTCCCGTAAGGCTGACTGCAACGGTAATGCTTTTGCTTGCTTCTGCTGTAATGGCTGAACCCGTAGTGTCGTGCTTCTCGGGAATGATCGGCGAATCACCGCTTGTGGGAGAGACGGCTGGAATTCTTATGCGTGTTCTCGGTATTGCATTCCTGTCGCGTACAGCGTCGGATATATGCCGTGAAATGGGGGCGGCATCAGTTGCGTCATCCCTTGAAGTTGCGGCGAAACTTGAAATTCTTGTGCTGACGCTTCCATTGGTAAAGAGCGCGCTGGATGCCGTGAACGGACTGATCTCGGAGGCGGGAATATGAAGAAAAAACGTCGTTTTTTTGCGGCGTCGTTGTCGATTATGTTATTTTTGACTTTGTTCTGTGTCGGAACAGCGGCAGAAAAAAATGAAGGCACCATGCCCGACGGTTACCTGGATTTTATTGCTTCCGTCCCCGAAGACGTTGCAGAACTTCTTCCAGAAGGTTTCTTTTCGGATGATCTTGACGATGTGGGACAGGCAGTGGAGCAAATGAGTACTCCGGGGAAAATACTTGAATTCCTGCTGAATCTTCTGAGCGGCGGTATGGGCAGTGCGCTTTCACTTTTTGCGGCACTTACATCGTTGACTGCGCTGTCGGCTCTGATAAAAAGTGCCGGTGAGGGAATCATTTCCGGAGATCTGTCGGATACTGTATCATTTGCGGCAAGTCTTGCGGTCACAGTAACGGCGGCGGGACTCCAATACGGGAGAATATCGGCATTATCCGTCTTTTTTTCGTCACTCCGCACGGTAATGGCATCGCTCCTGCCGCTTATGGGTTTTCTGTACCTCTCGGGCGGGAATGCGGCAGCGGCGGCGGTTAACAACTCATCTGTCATTCTGTGGATAGATCTGCTTGATATTCTTGTATCTTCTTGGCTGATGCCTGCATTCTGCATCTGTACGGCACTTGCTGTTTCAGAGTCTTTCTGTTCGGGAGAAATGCCCGGACTTTCTGCAGTATCATCGCTGATCAAAAGAAGCGCGGTTTTTGTCCTCGGACTGTGCGGCACTCTGCTTGCGGCGGCACTTGGTACGCAGAGCGTTCTTGCGGCGGCTGGGGACGGTGTCAGTGCGAGAACGGTGAAATTTTTTGCCGGTAATATGATTCCGGTGGTGGGATCGACTGTGGGCGATACGCTCCGTACCGTAGCGGCAAGTACGAAACTCTTACGCAGCACAGTCGGTGTGGCGGGGATAGTGGTGATCGCCATTCTGCTTTTGCCGACTCTTGTATCGCTTTTGCTGACGCGACTTGCTTTTTCGTCGTCAGCGGCAGTCGGCGAACTTCTCGGATGCAAAAAAGAAGTCAAGTTTCTGAATGAAATGGCTTCTCTCTACGGATATGTGATTGCGGCGGCAGCGATCTGTTCCGTGCTGTTTGTTTTTGCACTTACGGTCTTTTCCGTGACTTCATCCGCAGTTGGAGGAGCAATATGACTTTCGGAACATATATATCCGGGATCGTGACCGTCAGTATCGGAGTATCCGTTGCTGTGCGGATCCTGCCGGAGAAAACGGGAAACGACGGGATACGGCGTTCCGTGATCCAGGTCACATCTCTGATTCTTTTGATTTGTATAGTTGCTCCTCTTGCTCCTCTGATGGGGGGGATAGCGGAAAAAATCAGATCCGGGGCTTATTCTTTTTCTGCCGAAGCGGATTCGGGAGATCTATCGGGATTATATGACGCACTCTCGCGTGAGAGCGGAGAGCAGATACGTCAAAAACTTTGCGCTCAGATCTCAGATAAATTCGGTTTGGCAGAAGAAAACGTAACGGTATACGTTTCCGTCACGGCAGACGGAGAGGGAGTAAGACTTGAATCTGTCACGGTGTGTCTTACCGGAAACGCAATGTGGCAGGATCCGCACGAAATAATCAGGTATGTTGAGAAAACAGCCGGATGTCCCTGCGATGTCGTAACGGGAAGGGACTGAATCTGATACGAATGGTAAAATATCATGAGAATTGAGGAGGAAAAATGACTTCAACGGCAAAAGAAAAGAAAAAATCGCCTTCCGTAAAGATGCTGCTGATACTGTTTGCGATATGTGCCGGAGTGTTTCTGCTGTTTCTCGGTTCCGTAAACGGGAAGAACAGCAGCAATGGCGGCAGCAGCGGAAGCGGAGACGATGTTTCCGGAGCAGCGTTGTCTGCAATGGAATGGTGCAGGTATCTTGAAGAGGAAGCGCAGAGGCTGTGCCTCAGTGTTGACGGAGTAAGCAATGTGACAGTAGTCGTGACGCTGTCGGAGAGTTTTGAGCAGGTGTATGCCGCAAACACAGAAAGCCGTGACGGCAGGGCGGACTCAAAATATATAACCGTGGGGAGCGGTTCTTCGGCTCATCTTTGCCAGACCGGGGTAACTATGCCGCGGATAGCGGGGATAGGTATTGTCTGCCGCGGAGCGTCATCCCCCGGTGTTATGGCGGAACTGACGTCGCTTGTAGCGGCGGCATTCGGGATCGGAACCAATAAAATTTACATTTCGGGGACCGGATGACAACCTCTGAGGAATATTTCGGAACATACATAAATATGATTTACCACATCCAAAACAAAAACCGGAGGACAGGATATGAAATTTGAGAAACAGACCGAAGCAGTAAAGAACTTCTTTGCAAAACTCGGAAAGCGCAACCTTATCGTGATCTGTGCCGTTCTGCTCGTGGGGGCGGCGGTGGCAGTAAACTGGGCAGTTTTTGCCGGACGTGATGTCAGTCCCGCGGGCAACACACCGACAAATCAGGGCGAAGAAACCGGCGCATCCGCCAACAACGGAAACGACAGTTATTTCTCCGCAACTCAGGTCAGCCGCCAGCGTGCCCGTGACGAGGCTCTTGAAGTACTTCAAGGCGTTATCGACGACAGTGCCGCCGATGCCGAAGCAAAGGCAACGGCTCTTGCCGATCTGACGCAGATGGCGAAGGATATGGAAGCGGAATCCAACATTGAAACGCTTGTGATGTCAAAAGGATTTGCCCAGTGTGTGGCAGTCGTGGGAGGCGGAAATGTAAGCGTAGTGGTTGATGTTGATTCCAAACCGCTCAACGCAAGTCAGATAGCACAGATCAACACCGTCGTTTTTGAGCAGACCGGCATCAAACCTGCCAACGTAGTCATCATTGAGAAATGAGCCGGAATGAGGTCAGATGAGGTCAAAATACTTTGCGGCTTCAAACTGCGAGAGCGGATTTGTAAGTTACTTTAATGAAAATCTGCGCGGGACACGCGCCCAAAGATGTTACATTATCAAAGGAGGACCCGGGACGGGAAAATCCCGTTTGCTCGGCGAACTTGCGGACGCGGCCGAGCAAAACGGAAGTTCGGTTGAAATGTATTACTGTTCTTCCGATCCGGACTCCCTTGACGGAATATTCGTCACTCTTCCTTTCGGAGGTACTGTTTCCGTTCTTGACGGAACGGCACCTCATTCAGAGGATATGAAAACTCCTGGATCGGTTGACAACATAATTGATCTCGGCACTTTCTGGGACAGTGCCGTTCTTACCGAACGGGCAGATGATATCACGAAACTCAATATCAAAAAAGCGGAAGCGTATTCACGCGGATACCGCTGCCTTGCTGCCGCAGGTGCATTACGGCGCGCGGCGGATTCCATTGTCGAGACATGCACCGACATTGAAGCGGTAAAAAACGCAGCGGCGAGGGTGGCCGCTGAGTTTGCAGATGTCAGTGTTGCGCCGTTTGCGATCAGGTCTCCGCTTGAGGCGATCAGTATGCGCGGGCATGCGGAATTTGACACTTTCAGAGAGGGGGCAGACAAAGTGTTCACGGTTTCCGACGGAAGAGGACTTGGAACTTCCTATTTGTTTCTCGGAGCCGTGGCTGATGCGGTAAGAAACCGCGGCGGAGTATGCCGGATTTCACCGGACGCACTGTGTCCGGACCGCATTGGTGCTCTTCGCATAGGAAAGAATGCTGTTGTCACCCGCCAGCTCCCGATACGCGGTGAAAGTGACGGAGTTGATATGTCGGAATTTTTTGACCGTCAGATTTTTCGTGATCTGAGAGAGGAGTTTTCCGCTCTTCGCAGGCTTGAAACTTCCAGCATGACGGCGGCGTACGACGCGCTGGCAGATGCGGCGCGCGGACATTTCGCTCTTGAAAAAATATATTCTTCCGCGATGAACTTCAAAGCAAAGGAAGAATTCTGCGCGGGACTTTGCCATGATATATTCCGTCGTGAGCTTTATCGATGAAAACATAAAATCATCTTGATAAAAAATTTCTTTCGCAATGTCGCTTTTGACGAAAAAATATGATATAATAATATCCGGCACCGAAATCCGATGCCGGATATTTCATTATATTGGAATTTTTGATTATTTCGCGAGTCCGTTGACGATAGTCTCGGTATCGCGGCAGATGACGTATTCTTCGTCGGTGGGGATGACATAAACGGGGATCTTGGAGTCCTCAGCGGAGATCTTGATGATATCGGGCTGACGGAAGGCTTTGAGATTCTGTTTTTCGTCAAGTTTGATTCCGAAATACTCCATATCTTCGCAAACGATCCAGCGCAGACGCGGGTTGTTCTCTCCGAGTCCGGCGGTGAATACGACAGCATCAAGACCGTTCATGATCGCGGTATATGCACCGATATACTTTTTGATCTGATGTTTGAGCATATCAACAGCAAGATTGCACTGCTCGTAGTGCGGATTTGAGGGTCCCTCGGCGATAACGTCTTCAAGGTCTCGGGAATCGGAAGAATAACCGGAGGTAAGTCCGATATATCCGCACTTCTTGTTCATATAGTTATCGACTTCGTTCGGAGTCATATTCTCTTTTTTCATAATGTAGGGAACGATTGCGGGATCAATGTCGCCGCAGCGGGTTCCCATAAGAACACCGGCAAGCGGAGTGAATCCCATGGAAGTATCGAGGATCTTTCCGTCCTTGACTGCGGAGATTGAAGAGCCGTTGCCGATATGGCATGTGACGATCTTCGTGCCCTCAGCCTTTCCGCCGAGCAGTTCGATCATCTTTCCGGAGACGTAGCGGTGGGAAGTACCGTGCGCACCGTAACGGCGGATGTGGTATTTCTCATACATATCGTATGACAGACCGTACATATATGACTCGGGGGGCATAGTCTGGTGGAAAGCAGTGTCGAAAACGACTACGTTCGGGACATCGGGCATATATTTCTGGCAGCCGTAGATGCCTTGCAGATGAGCACCTGTGTGAAGAGGGGCAAAATCATGGCATTGTTCAAGAGCCTTGATGACCTCGTCGGTGACGAGAGCGGATTCCGAGAACCAGGGACCGCCGTGAACTATTCTGTGACCGATAGCCTTAACTTCCTTGATATTGTTGATAACGCCGTCTTCTTTGTTGGTGAGGGCGTCGATAACGAGAGCCACGGCGTCGTTATGAGTCTTGATTTCAAGTTCGGTTTTTCTGCGGGTGCCCTTAATAAGGTTCTTGTGGTCGATATCTCCCATAGGGTCTCCGATACGCTCACAAACACCTTTTGCAAGGACGGTGTAGTTGTCGGTTTCGAAAAGTTGGTATTTAAGAGAACTGGAACCGGCGTTTACAACGAGAATTTTCATTTTCTTATTTTCCTCCGAAATTATTTCAAAAATCAATCTAAAACATTATACACCAATTCATACGCTTTTTCAATATGAAAAAGCAATTTTTAACAAAAAGGAAGTAAAAATGTCTATGAAGACGGCGGGAGTGATCTGCGAATATGATCCGTTTCATAACGGACACAAATATATGCTGGACGAACTGCGGCGCAGAGGGGCGCAGAGGATAATCTGTCTTATGAGCGGAGAAGCGGTTCAAAGAGGCGGTTTTGCCTCTCTTCCGGCGCATTACCGTGCGGAAGCGGCGGTGGAATGCGGTGCCGATGCGGTGTTTGAACTTCCTTATCCGTGGAGTTCCGGAAGTGCCGGATATTTTGCCGCTGCGGGAGTATATATTCTTGCGGCACTTGGTGCGGATACCATAGCTTTCGGGTCGGAATCCGGTGACATACAAAAACTTATTTCAATGGCGGGAACGGTATCTGACGGAGAACTGAAAGTTCGTACGGCACACGGCCCCGAAGGAACTGCAAAATCTTACCTTTGTGCCGCCGGTATTGACGGAATATCCCCGAATGATCTTCTGGGAGTGGAATATATCAGGGCAGCGCGGAAGATGGGACTTGATATCGGATTTGAAACTGTCAGGCGTGTCGGAGCGGGACACGGAGCGATCTCGGAAAATGTGATATTTTCGAGTGCCGCACAAATAAGGAAAGAACTGTTCGACGGAATCATTTCTGAAAATGTTCCGGACGTGATGCGTGAGAAAATTGAAAAAGCAGTCGCCGTCGGAGACTGTCTGGTTTCTGCTGACAGGATCTCGTCTGCCATCCTCGGCTGGTGGAGACTGACTTCCACGTCGGAAAGCGGGAAATATGCCGAATGCGGAGGCGGAGTGGCACAACTTTTGCAAAAATCTGCGGTCAATGCGGGAACTTTTGCGGAAATGATGTCTGCAGCTGCTACCAAAAAGTATACAAACGCACGCCTGCGCCGTGCAGTGCTTTTCGCAATGACGGGAGTAACGGCGGATGATCTTCACTCTCTCCCCGCGTACGTTCGTCTCCTTGCCGCAAACGGGCAGGGAAGAAACTTCCTGTCGGAAATACGGAAAAGCACAAAGATCCCCGTAGTCACAAAGCCATCACGTATTCCGGATTTTTCTGATGCAAAGCGTCAGCATGAATTGTCCCTTCGCCTTGATGCTCTGGCTACACTGTCGCGTCCCGTTCCGCGATGTCAGACGGAATCTGTGCGACGTTCGCCGGAGATTAAAGGAAAATAAACAGATATTGATATCCGGGGGTGAAATAAAGAATAAAAATATGATTGACTTTATTTCAAATATGTGATACAATATATAGTAATAATGAGTAATTGTCGCAACAGCAATGGAGGTTACAATGGCAAAACAAAATGACTTTGCTCCGGTCGAGGGCAAATTCCTCCGCTACAAGGATCAGCCACTGGTTCGCGAGGGAAATACGATCTGTTACGGAGATAAGAGCGAAAAATGCTTTCTCATACTTGAAATAATGTCTTACAAGAAAGAAAACGGAGTTGATCTGCCTGACAAGGTCTTTATTCAGGTCGTTGAATCCGCCGATCCTTCCGTTATTGTAAAACAAGGTGAAAAAGACGGACTTCACAATGCTCTGACTCTCGGAATGATCTGGCTTGATAAAGCAAACAGAAATTGACGAAAAAAAAGCTTCGTGTAAAGATGTAAAGAAGAAATGAAAAGAAAAAAAACGAAAAACCTGACGAGAATTCTTGCGGCTGTGCTGCTGTCGGTTCTTGTGCTGACCGCCGTTTCATGCGACAACGGTGAAGTGCCGATCATTGATCCCGGGACCACCGCACCGCAGACAGAGAATGTTCCTCCGAACAGTACTGTGCCTGACGATACGTCTGCCGAACCCGAAGATACGACCGAAAAAAAACCCGCTGACAGTTCATCTGAACCCGAAATAACGTCTTCGCCGTTACCGGAATCCAGTTCCGGACCCGCAGAAACGTATATTGATCCGCTGACGGGACTTCGCACGGAAAGAGATCTGACATACGTCCGACCCGTGTCTCTCGTGCTTGACAACGTAAGTGCTGCTGCTCCGCAGAGCGGTATTTCCCGTTCCGACATTCTGATTGAATGTATGGTTGAAAGCGGTATTTCCCGCCTTATCATGTTCACCAATGATTACGGTGAAGCAAATGAGGAGGGAGGTCTTGAAGTCTACGGTCCCATCCGTTCAACCCGTCATTATATGGTGAGTCTGTCACAATCGGTCAAGTCGCTTATGGTCGGTGCCGGATACAGTGATCAGGGTTACGGTGCCATTAAGAACGGCGGATATGATTATATCGACGGCGTTCACGACAGATATGCTCTTTCCGGATTCTTCCGCGATAACGCCCGCATCCGTGAAAAAGGATATGAACATTCTCTGATGATAACCGGCAAGGGAATAGAAAAACTTGCCGCGATCTATAAGTACCCCACCACCAATTCGTCCGCCACTCCCATGGCGTTCAATTTCGTCACCGAGGGAAAGGAAGTTGTGCTTACAAGCGGAGCGGCATATCACACGATCCTCCGTTATTCATCTTATCAGGAAGTTCAACTCATATACAGCAGTCTGACGGGTACATATTACCGCTATCAGTTCGGAGACAAGGCACACCTTGATGCCGAAAACGGTGAACAGCTCAATTTCAAGAATGTGTTCGTGCTTTTCGCAAAGCAGGAAAAACTTGAAGGTGACACGGAGGGCAGACTTGATGTGGGTGTGACTGGCGGCGGAAGCGGATATTATATTTCCGGAGGAAGATACGCCGTGATAAATTGGAGCCGTGCGGGGGAGGACAAGCCTTTTGAGTTCATGACTCCCGAGGGACTCCCGCTTTCCATAAACCGCGGTACTACATTTATTTCGGTGGTGTCCGATTCTCTCAAAGGCACATCATCAATTGAACTGAATTACGCGCTCCATTAAAAGACAATTTTCTTGATGTTCTGCCGGAACACATTGAAGTGTTCCGGCAGAACAAAAAACATACAAGATGAATCTTTGGTATTGACAAGGTCGTAAAACTGTGGTAAAATAAACCCCGCTGTGAGTCTGATAAAACGCACGGCAAAGATATTACAATGGGATGTAGCCAAGCGGTAAGGCACGGGACTTTGACTCCCGCATTCGTCGGTCCGAATCCGGCCATCCCAGCCAGTCGGCAGTGCCGACAGCCGAAACTCGGGTGTCGTTACTGCTGACTTTTGTGTTTTGTCACACGACGATGTTTTTTATTTGTTTGATTATTCAAATAATTGTCTCTGTACAAAAAGTGTTGACTTTTAAACCGGATTCGTATAAAATAAAAATGGGTAAAAAAATAGAAAATGAAGTTCAGCAAATGATTGAAGGGAAGAATAAAAGAATGGACATCAAAGAAATTTTAAGCAAATGTGACCATACGCAGCTCGCCCAAACCTCAACGTGGGAAGACATCCGTCTGCTGTGCGACGACGGGATCAGATACGGCACCGCTTCAGTATGCATTCCGCCGTGCTATGTGAAAAAAGCCAAGGAATATGTCGGTGACAAGCTTGCCGTCTGCACCGTTATCGGCTTCCCGAATGGGTACAATACTACCGCAGTCAAAGTATTTGAAACGGAAGAAGCACTGAAAAACGGTGCCGACGAAATCGATATGGTGATCAATATCTGTATGCTCAAAGACCGCAGATATGACGACGTTGAAAACGAGATACGTGCAGTGAAGACTGCCGGCAAAGACAAGATTTTGAAAGTAATAATCGAAACGTGTCTGCTGACAGAAGAGGAAAAAATAAAAATGTGTGAGATCGTCACCGCCTCCGGTGCAGATTTCATAAAGACTTCCACCGGATTCTCAAAGGCGGGAGCCACCCGTGAGGATATTGCCCTTTTTGCCGCACATATTGGCAAAAATGTAAAAATGAAAGCAGCGGGCGGGATTTCGTCAATAGAAGATGCTGAGGCATTCGTTGAACTCGGTGCTTCAAGACTCGGAACTTCGCGTATAGTCAAGATAGTCAAATCGCAGGAAAACAAATAAACACAGAATACGGAAAGGAATGAAGAAAATGGCACGGATAATCAGAAATGAAGAACCGGCAATCACAGAGGAGCATCCGAATGTTCCGACACCTCATATTAACGCGAAGTACGGTGATTTTGCAAAGACCGTTCTTATGCCCGGTGATCCGCTGAGGTCAAAGTTTATTGCCGAGAATTTTCTTGAAAATCCCGTTCTCGTCAATAATGTCCGCGGAGTCAACGGATATACCGGATCATACAAAGGCAAGAGGGTGTCCGTAATGGCATCCGGTATGGGACAGCCTGCCATCGGAATCTATTCATACGAACTGTATAATTTCTACGGAGTTGAAAACATTATCCGAATAGGCTCCTGCGGTACTTTCAGTCCGGATCTTCACGCACACGACATAATAATCGCCATGGGTGCCTGCACCGACGGAAATTATGCAATGCAATACCGCCTGCCCGGTACGTTCTGCCCGATCGCAGATTTCGGACTTCTGAAACGTGCGGCGGAACTATGTGACGCGGCGGGAGTCAATTATCGCGTCGGAAACATTTTCTCATCCGATATATTCTATGATGATGCCGACTCCTGTATGGAATGGGCAAAAATGGGTGTTCTCGGAGTAGAAATGGAGTCTGCCGCCCTTTACTGCAACGCTGCAAGAGCAGGTAAAAAAGCACTCTGCATCTGCACAGTAAGTGACAATTTCCTTCATCCCGAAGAAAAGATTTCCGCAGAGGACAGACAGACGGGATTCACTCAGATGATGAAGATCGCCCTTGAACTTGCCCCCGGCGAAATGGAAAGTTGAGGCTGATATGTCAAAAAGAGTCTTTCTGATTGTGCTTGACAGTATGGGGATCGGAGAACTTCCCGATGCGGGCAGGTGGGGAGATGAGGGAAGCAATACTCTCGGCGCGATCCGCAGCCACGAAAATTTTGACTGTCCGAATCTGCGTCGTCTCGGCCTTTTCAATATTGCCGGTGTCGGCGGAGGTGTAGATGCACCCCTTGCGTCCTATGCCGCCATGGCTGAGAGATCCGCGGGAAAGGACACAACGATTGGTCATTGGGAAATCTCGGGACTTATTTCCGACGTGCCTTTGCCCACATATCCGGATGGATTTCCTGATGATGTAATTGCGGAATTTGAACGTCTGACGGGCAGACTCGTGCTCTGCAACAAGCCGTATTCCGGCACAGATGTAATCCGTGATTATGGAAAAGAGCATATGAGGACCGGAGATCTTATCGTATATACGTCAGCCGACAGTGTGTTTCAGATCGCCGCTCACGAGGACATTGTTCCGGTCCCGGAACTGTACCGCTATTGCGAGATTGCACGAAAAATGCTGTGCGGAAAACACGGCGTCGGCAGAGTGATCGCCCGTCCGTTTAATGGCGGATATCCGTATACGAGAACGGCGAACAGACACGATTTTTCCCTTGTTCCGCCGAAGACGACAATGCTTGATCTTTTGCAGAAGAACGGATATGCAACTCTTTCCGTAGGGAAGATCTACGATATTTTCGCGGGAAAGAGTGTTGACGAGTGCAATAGGACAGAAAGCAACGCTCACGGTATGAAACTGACATCCGAAATGCAGAAGCGGGATTTCAACGGTCTTTGTTTTGTTAATCTCGTTGACTTCGATTCTAAATACGGTCACCGTAATGATGTGGCGGGTTATGCCTCTGCCATGACGGAGTTTGACCGTTGGCTCGGCGGGTTTATGGAGGATATGCGTGACGACGATGTTCTGATCATCACCGCAGATCACGGCTGTGATCCTTCCACCGTTTCCACAGATCATTCAAGAGAGTATACGCCCATGCTTATATACGGAAACGGTATACGCCGGGGTGTGGATCTCGGCAGACGCGCTTCTTTCTCGGATATTTCCGCTACCGTACTCGATATGTTCGGCATTCAGCAGGAGGATACCGCCGGGGAAAGTTTCCTTGATTCAGTGCTGTCTCCCGAGACACGCTATAACGACCTTATGACAGCCGCGGAAAAGGCAAGGAAAATGTCGTATACTCCGTATTCCCACTTTAAAGTGGGAGCAGCCTTATTATGCCGTGACGGAAAGGTGTATTCCGGATGTAATATCGAAAACGCTGCATACGGTCCTTCTATGTGTGCAGAGCGTACAGCGATATTCAAAGCTGTCAGCGAAGGTGAGCGTGATTTTGAAGCTGTTGCCATTGTGGGCGGGAAAGAAGGAGAGACGGCGGATTTCTGCGCTCCCTGCGGCGTATGTCGTCAGGTTATGGCTGAATTCTGCCGGGAGGATTTCAAGATCCTCCTCGGTACTCCGGATAACTTCAAAGTTTACAGTCTGAAAGAAATTCTTCCGTTTGCTTTTACGCCGGACGACCTTTCGTGACGGAGTTGAATGAAAGATTTATTGAGGATAATTCGAAAACCATAAAAATATGTATGTTTTGTGACAAAAGTTTTTAAAAATATTGACAAATAACATTTATTGGTATATAATTGTATTGCATAAAGGTCCGTGAAGACGGATCAAAAAAGTACGGGTATATCCCGAAAAAGGAGAAAAAATGAAAAGAGCAGTATCAATCGTTCTTTGCCTCGCAATGATCCTTTGCTCCGTGGCGTTGTTTGCGTCGTGCGGAAACAAGACCTATGAGATCGCTATCGTCACCGATGTCGGTCAGTTGAAAGACGGCGGTTTCAACGAGGGCACCTACAACGGCGCCAAGAACTACGCAGAAAAGAACAACATTACTTATCAGTACTATCAGCCCGCCAACGGTGCCAATGCAACCGACAATGACCGTATTGCCGCTATGCGTCAGGCTGTCAAGAACGGTGCCAAGATTATCATTGCTCCCGGTTTCCTTCAGGCCACAGCAATGGAGACCGTAGCCAAGGACAGTCCCGAAGTCAAGTTCGTATTCATTGACGGTTGGGCACTCGGCCTTGACAACGTCACCGCGGTAGTATACAAGGAAGAAGAATCCGGATATATGGCAGGTTATGCTGCCGTTATGGACGGATACACCAAACTCGGCGGAACCTTCGGCGGCGGCGGAACCAACCCCGCCTGCAACAGATTCGGTTTCGGTTTCGTTCAGGGTGCCGCTGCTGCTGCCTCCGAACTTGCTACCGATATCGAGATCAAGTACAGCTATAAGTACGGAAGCGGATTCGGAAGCTCTCCCGAACTCCAGACTCAGATCGCCGGTTGGTATGCCGCAGGCACTCAGGTCGTATTCTCCTGCGGCGGATCCATGGTGCAGAGCGTAAAGTCTGCTGCTGAGGAAACCACCAATGGTAAGATCATCGGTGTTGACGTTGACCAGGCTTCTCTCAGCGACAGAGTAATTACTTCTGCCGTCAAGGGTCTGTCTGTCTCCGTTGAAAAGATCCTTACTCAGTTCTACGCAGGCGAATGGGATGCCAAACTTGCCAACAAGACTTCCAACCTCGGTGCTGCCGATGACGCTACCGGTATTCCTTTCGATACTTCCAGATTCCAGAAATTTACCAAGGCTCAGTATGAGGCTCTGTTTGCAAAAGTAAAGGCCGGCGAGATATCCATCTCCTCCGAAGTTCCCGAGAACTGCAACGACGCCGCATGGCTCACTGCCGCTGTTGCCGACAATGCTCACGTTACTATCGTTTTCGATAAGTAATTAGCATTACCAATCCAAAAAGAAAGGACTTCTGTCCTTTCTTTTTGGTAAGCACCGAAATCATATTCCGGTGCTTACCAAAGAGAAAATATACGATTTCCGAAAAAGAGAGGAAGCCGCCATGAATCATAATCCGCATATGAATACGACCGCCGCGGAAGGATCGCCTTATGTTATCGAAATGAGAGGAATAACCAAGGAATTCCCGGGCATCAAAGCAAACGACAATATTACACTGCAGTTGAAACGTGGAGAGATCCATGCTCTTCTCGGAGAGAACGGAGCCGGAAAATCAACGCTTATGAGCGTTCTTTTCGGACTGTACCAACCTGACGAGGGGCAGATTTTTCGTGACGGCGTGCCCGTAAAGATCAATGATCCGAACGACGCCACTGCTTTGGGGATAGGAATGGTGCATCAGCATTTCAAACTCGTGGAGTGCTTTTCTGTACTCGATAATATCATTCTCGGGGCTGAAACAACGAAATTGGGATTTCTGCAAAAGAAAGAAGCCAGACGGAAAGTATTGGATCTTTCCGAAAAATACGGTCTGCATATAGATCCCGATGCAATTGTTGAAGATATTACTGTGGGAATGCAGCAGAGGACGGAGATCCTCAAAATGCTTTATCGGGACAATGATATTCTTATTTTTGACGAGCCGACGGCGGTGCTGACGCCGCAGGAGATCGAAGAACTTATGGAAATAATGAAGGGACTTGCAGCTGAGGGCAAATCCATTTTGTTCATAACCCATAAGCTCGCAGAGATAATGGCAGTGGCTGACCGCTGCACCGTTCTGCGCAAAGGAAAATATATCGGTACTGTGAATACCGCCGATACCACAAAGCAGGAACTGTCGGATATGATGGTAGGCAGACATGTGCAGTTGGTAGTGGAAAAAGATGAGGCTGTCCCCGGCGACGTGGTGCTTTCGGTAAGAAATCTGCGGGTAAAAAGTAAACTCCAAAAGAAAGACGTTGTCAGGAGAGTCAGTTTTGACGTGCACGCGGGAGAAATCGTGTGTATCGCGGGAATTGACGGAAACGGTCAAAGCGAATTCATTCACGCGCTGACGGGACTCGAACCGGTTGGGGCGGGAAAGATCGTGCTGGGCGGAAAAGATATAACAAATGCTTCCGTGAGAAATCGCAGCTTTATGGGATTGAGCCATATTCCGGAGGACAGGCATAAGCACGGTCTTATCCTTGATTATTCCCTGGAACAGAATATGGTGCTTCAAAGGTACTTTGAACCGGAGTTTCAGAATCACGGATTCATCAGATTCAATGAGGTGCGGGAATACGCCGATAATCTTATTGAGAAATATGACGTACGAAGCGGGCAGGGAGCCGCGACAACAGTCCGTTCCATGTCAGGCGGAAATCAACAGAAAGCGATCATTGCACGTGAGTTGAGCAGGGATCACAAACTTCTCGTGGCGGTGCAGCCTACACGCGGACTTGATGTGGGTGCAATTGAATTTATCCACAAGGAAATAATCAAAGAAAGAAACGCGGGGCGTGCTATTCTTCTTGTATCTCTTGAACTTGACGAGGTGATGACTCTTTCCGACCGCATACTCGTAATGTTCGAGGGAGAAATCGTAGGAGAATTTGATCCGAAGAAAACTGACGTACAGACTCTCGGTATGTATATGGCGGGAGCAAAAAGACAGAATTCCTCAAAGGAGGAAATGACAGATGCGGAATGATAAAAAAATAACCGTAAGTGAACGGACTTCGGCTCCTATGCTTAATGAACAGCCGAAGAATGGCGGAATTAACGGCTTTTTCGCAAAAGAAGGGACACAGTCGGTACTTGCATCCCTCGTGTGCATCTCCGCGGGACTCATTATCGGTTTTATCGTGATGTTGCTTATCAGCGCCTTTGCTGAGAGAATGAGCATTGCAGATGCCTTCAGCGGTTTGGCAATCCTGGTCTGCGGTCCTTTTTCTAGCGGCTCGCTGAATTACATTACCACAAACTTCGGAGATATGATTTTTTACGCTGCTCCGCTTATATTGACGGGACTTTCAGTCGCAATTGCGTTCAAGACCGGACTTTTCAATATCGGTGCTCCCGGTCAGTTCCTTATGGGGACCGCAGGATCCCTTTACGTTGCACTCAGCATTGATTCCAGAGAAAGCGGAACGGGGGTTGCCGTTTGGCTTCTTGCTCTGCTCGTCGGGATGATTTGCGGAATGGTATGGGGAGCGATTCCGGGTCTGTTCAAGGCCTTTTTCGGTGTCAATGAGGTTATAGTTTGCATTATGACCAACTGGATCGCCGCAAACCTTGTAAGTTGGTTTTTCAGCGAAAAAACAAATCTGATCAATACCGGATACGGTAAATCCGGTTATCTGATCACTACCGAAATGACCGGAAACAGTACGCCTAAGATAGGACTTGACAAGGTTTTCTCCGGATCGTATATCGACTCGGGTATCTTTATCGCTGCGGCAGTCGCCGTAATAATCTATATCGTACTTAACAAGACCATATTCGGTTATGAACTGAAAGCCTGCGGAAACAACAGAAATGCCGCAAGGTATGCCGGAATGAACGAAAAACGCAATATCATTCTTTCAATGGCGATAGCGGGATGTCTTGCAGCACTCGGAGGAGCAGTTTATTATCTCAATCCGGGAATTGAGTTTGCGTTCAGTTCCGCATACAGCAAACTCCCGGATTACGGTTTCAACGGTATTCCCGTTGCACTTCTTGCCTCCAACAACCCCGTGGGAGTGATTTTCTCTGGTATTTTTCTCCGATATCTCGGTCAGGGTGGTGACAACCTGACATCTGCGGGTTTCAACAGATATATTGCTGACATAATTATCGCACTGATAATTTATTTTGCCGGTTTTTCTAAACTGATCCGTGATCTGATCAATAAAAAACGGCAGATGTCAATGAAAAAGACAAAGGCAGCAGAGGATAACTCTGGTGCAAAAAAAGATAGGGAGGCGTAAAGATGACATTCATAATTCAAAAAACTCTGGTTTATTCAATTCCGCTCCTTATCGTCGCACTTGCGGGAATGTTCGCCGAACGCAGCGGGATCATCAACCTTGCTCTTGAAGGTGAAATGATTTTCGGAGCCTTTATCGGTGCCGTGGCAGTATATCTTTTTCAAACCGGAAATATCCTGGTAGAACACCCTCAGATCATGTACGTGGTTGCCATGATCATAGGTGCTGCGGCAGGTGCCGTATATTCGCTTTTGCTGTCATTCTCAGCAGTAAAACTGAAAGCGGATCAGACGATCGGCGGCACGGCACTCAATATGCTTTCACCGGCACTTGTTAATACCCTCGCTCTGACATTCTTCAGTCAGGAAAAACTTGTTATGCCTCTTTCAACGAACTTTGTTCTCAAAAATGAAGATGCAGGCGAGTTTTTGAAAATTTTCATTGACAAGGCGTATATTTCAACGCCCATAATAATCATTCTGTTTATTGTTCTATCTGTGTGGATCTATAAAACGAGGACCGGAATGCGTATGCGTGCCTGCGGAGAACACCCTCAGGCCGCTGACAGCGTAGGTATCAATGTAGATAAGATGCGTTATCTCGGAACTACGATTTCAGGTGCACTTGCGGGATGCGGCGGTTACATTTATATTGCCACCACCGCCGGAGGCACGGCTGAAAGTACTGTTGCCGGTATGGGATTCCTTGCACTTGCCATTATGATATTCGGTAACTGGAAGCCTCTCGGCATTGCTCTCGGAGCCGTTATGTTCGGATTCCTCAAATGTATCGGAGCTGTGTCATCCTCAATAGATCTACTCAAAAATCTCGGACTTCCAATGTATTTTTATAATATTATTCCGTATTTTGTGGTGCTTGTGGTGCTTGCCTTCACGGCAAAAAAATCAGGCTGCCCCAAAGCGGAAGGTATCCCTTACGACAAGGGAATGAGATGACAGCAACGGGCGAAGAATGAAAAACGTACTCCGAAAGGGAAAATGCCATGAGAATGTATGACATAATAAAAAAGAAACGCGACGGCGGAGAACTGTCAGCGGAGGAGATCCGCTTCTTTATTGAGGGATATACCCGAGGAGAGATACCGGATTATCAGGCGGCAGCATTGTGTATGGCGATTTTTTACCGTGATATGACTCTCCGTGAGACGACCGATCTTACCATTGCTGTCAGGGATTCAGGGGAGCGGCCGGATTTCTCGTCTATCAAAGGCATCCGCATGGACAAACATTCCACCGGGGGTGTGGGAGATAAGACAAGTCTTGTGGTAATGCCCATAGTGGCATCTCTCGGCGCCAAGGTCGCCAAGATGAGCGGCAGAGGACTGGGACATACCGGCGGTACGGTTGACAAACTCGAATCCATAAAAGGATTCAGAACCGAACTCGACGAATGTGAGTTCGTCGATATTGTCAACAAGACCGGAATAGCCATAGTCGGACAGAGCCGCGAACTTGCTCCCGCCGATAAAAAACTCTACGCTCTTCGTGATGTTACGGCGACTGTTGACAGTATGCCGCTGATAGCTTCAAGTATCATGGGCAAAAAACTTGCCGCTGATGACGACTGCATAGTGCTTGACGTAAAGACCGGAAGCGGATCGTTTATGAAAACCGTCGAAGACAGCCGCAAACTTGCTCAGATTATGGTAAGTATCGGTAAAGCGGTAGGAAAGAAGATAATGGCATTGATCACCGATATGGACAGACCTCTCGGATTTGCCATCGGAAATTCACTTGAAGTGATCGAAGCGGTGGAAACGCTGAGGGGTCACGGACCGGATGATCTGACCGAGGTCTGCGTGGCACTTGCATCAAATATGCTATGCCTCGGCGGAAGTGGAACGCTTGAAGAATGTGAAAATGCCGTAAAAGGTGCCATTGCCGACGGTTCGGCACTTGCGGCACTTGAAGCAATGGTCGAGGCTCAGGGAGGAGATCCTGAGTGGATACGCAATACAAGCCTGTTCCCGAAGGCTGAGTTCTCCCGTGAAGTCTGTGCTGCCGAGAACGGATATATCGTAAGCGTTGATACCGAAGGACTCGGGACTGCAAGTCTGATGCTCGGTGCAGGAAGAAACACCAAGGATGACAAAATCGATCATTCAGCCGGCATCATTCTGATAAAGAAAACCGGGGACAGGGTGAGAAGAGGTCAGACGATAGCACGCCTTTATACCAACGACCGCGGACGGCTTGACGCTGCAGAAGAGAAATTATTAGAATCTACTCATATCGGCGCAAAAGCACCTCAATCACGTCCGCTGATCTTTGCAAAGGTGGAATGATTATATGGCTGAATTAAGTTTTAAATTCGGAGTCATGGGCTGCTCCAAAACCGCACAGGCACTCATTACAAAGTTCAATTACGAAGAACGCGGAATGAAAGTGATGCTGATGAAACCGTCGGTGGATAACCGGGACGGAGCCGCTGTGGTGAAATCAAGGATCGGTCTCTGTTCCGAGGCTGTGAACGTTACCGGAGATACGGACATCTTTAAACTCTATTGTGAGCAGTATGATGATTGTGACGTAGTCATTGTTGACGAGTGTCAGTTCCTGACCCCGGAACAGGTGGATCAGCTTGGGGATATCGTCATTGAGAGGGATATCCCCGTCACTTGCTACGGACTCAGCACAGATTTCACGACTCATCTGTTCCCGGGCAGCCGACGGCTGTTCGAGATAGCAGACCGAATTTACGAGATCGCGTCTGTTTGCAAATGCGGAGCCAAGGCAACGGTGAATGCGCGTGTCGATGATGACGGAAACATTGTAACCACGGGTGAACAGGTTTGCATCGGAGGCAATGACCGATATCAGGTGATGTGCCGTAAATGCTGGCTGAGGCGTAAAGCCGAGCAGGGAGCCAAAAAGTGAAAAATTAATAATGGGGTGTTAAAAAACTCGTCATGAGTATATTAACACCCCTGTTTTCCGCATTATGTTATGCACTTGACAAATTGACTGCTGTGATGTAAAATGATAGTATAAAATCAAGGAAATAAAAATGAATGAATATACAGAATAAAAATGCGAAGAATAAAAAAGTAAAAGCCGTGATCTTTGATTTCAACGGCACACTGATCTACGATTCGCCCATCCACTGTCAGGTCTGGCGGGAATTTGTTCCCGCGAACGGAGGCGGTGAGGTAACGGATGAAGATCTTGAAAAGCGCGTGCTCGGCAGAGACAACGCTCAGATCCTCACGGATTTTTTCGGTGAACTGACCGACCGTCAAATCGAACAGATGTCATACGAAAAAGAGGCCGAATACCGACGCAGATGCAGAATCAGCGATACATTCAGACTTGTAGACGGTGCTGCGGAATTTCTCGACTGGCTCAAAGATCAGGGGTATCCAATAACGATCGCCACGGGATCGGAAGTCAGAAACGTGAATTTCTATTTTGAGAGCCCCGAACTCGGGTTGACGAAGTGGTTTGACCGGAATAAGGTCGTTTATGACGACGGTAGTTTTGTCGGAAAACCGGAGCCGGAGATATATCTGCGTGCCGCTGCCGCGATCGGTCAGAAGTGTGAAGACTGTATTGTATTTGAGGATTCTCTTTCCGGCGTTCTTGCGGCAAGACGCGCGGGTGCAGCCTACGTGGTCGCGCTCGGACTTGGGGCGGCGAAGGAAAAATTTATTGACGTGGGAGGAGTTGACCTTGCCGTGGAGGACTTCTGCGATTTCAGAAAATTTCCGGGTTTCGGCAATGACTGATCTCTTTTTTTCACTCGAAGAAAGATACTGAAATTTCAAAAAAATTTCCATTAAATTAAGTAAATCTGCTTGACTTTTATTTCCTATCGTAGTATAATTATTTGCGGTTTTTGTGATAATATAGTATTTATTAAGTTTATAAAAGAATCTAAATGAATCTGAATAAAAAAGAGGAACAAAAAATGGAAAGACTTATCGGAACAGTTTCCCGCGGCGTTCGCGCGCCCATTATCCGTAATGGCGATAATATCGCCGAGATCGTTGCCGACAGCGTCATCAGAGCAGCAGTGGAAAGCAAGGAACTTGCGATCCGCGACCGTGACGTGATTGCCGTCACCGAGTCCGTTGTCGCCCGTGCGCAGGGCAACTACGCTACCGTCAACGATATTGCCGCTGACGTAAAGGCAAAGTTCCCCGACGGCGAAGCCGGTATTATTTTCCCGATTCTCTCACGCAACCGTTTCTCCATCTGCCTCAAGGGTATGGCAATGGGACTTAAAAAACTCTATATTATGCTCAGTTATCCCTCTGACGAGGTGGGCAACCATCTTATCACACTTGATGATCTTGATGCTGCCGGTATCAATCCTTATACCGATATTCTCACAGAAGCCAAGTACCGCGAACTTTTCGGTTACCGCAAACACCGTTTTACCGGCGTTGATTATATCACATTCTACCGTGAACTTGTAGAGTCCGTCGGATGCAAGTGCGAAGTTATTCTTGCAAATGATGCCCGCGCAATCCTCAATTATACCAAGAATGTTATCTGCTGTGACATTCATTCACGTGAACGTTCCAAGAGACTTCTCCGCGGTGCCGGTGCAAAAATCGTTTCCGGAATGGACGAGATCCTTTCGTCCTCCGTCAACGGAAGCGGATTCAATGAGCAATACGGACTTCTCGGATCCAATAAGGCTACCGAGGATACCGTAAAACTCTTTCCCCGTGAATGCCAGAGCGTTGTTGATGATATTCAGGCACGTGTCTATAAAGAAACGGGCAAAAAGGTTGAAGTAATGATCTACGGCGACGGTGCTTTCAAAGATCCCGTCGGTAAGATCTGGGAACTTGCCGACCCGGTGGTTGCTCCCGCGTATACCGCAGGTCTTGAAGGACAGCCTAATGAAGTCAAGATGAAGTATCTTGCCGATAATGATTTTGCAGGCCTTGAAGGCGACGCTCTGAAAGAAGCGATCAAAGGCGTTATCCGTTCCAAAGATGCAAACCTTACCGGTAAAATGGTCTCCGAGGGAACCACTCCCCGCCGCCTTACCGACCTTATCGGATCACTCTGCGACCTGACTTCAGGCTCGGGTGACAAGGGAACACCGATCGTTTGGATCCAGGGTTATTTCGATAACTATACCAACTGATAATAATAATACTGTTCGGGAAATGTAAGAACTCAGACCGGGTTTTTACATTTCCCCTTTTGTTTTCGGGAATTGAAAACTCTGCTTCCCCGTTTTCCGCAAAAAACGGGGATGAGAAAAATGAGTCGAAAAAGGCACACGCATTCCGGGTCGAAAGGACTTGAACGCGTGTGCTTTTTTATTTTTCCCGTCGCGGAAGGCGTGATATTTGTCCGATTCGAAGGTCACATAAAGGAAGAAATTAACAATTATTACAAAAACAAGGTAACATCCCGCAAATTGTCAGTGAATAGAGTGGCTTTAAGGGTATCGGGACGAAATTTGCGACAAAAAATTGCAATTTTTTTGCTCAAATTGTATTTACCCTCTTGCACAATGAAATGATGTATAGTATAATAAATCCACACCGAAATGGCGAGTTTTGGAGCAAAATGGTTTAAAATTCCATAAGTCAGCTCCGCTTTTCACCGAAGGTGGGGCAATACTCGCTGAAACGGACGGCGTTCTGTTACTTTTTTGAACCGAACCGCGACAGCAGAAAACAAGATAACAAAGAACAAAAAGGATTGACAAAGGGAAAGGAGGACGGAGCGCATTATGATGCCGATTACGGGAACATACAGACATACTCTCGACAGTAAGAACAGACTGTTCCTTCCGTCGAGACATCGCGACGCACTCGGTTCGCCTATTGTGATATATCCGAGCATCAGAGATCACTCCCTTAAAGTTTGTTCCGTCGAAGAATGGGAAAAGTATGTCGGCAAGATTGAAAACCTTCCCACCAAAGACCGTGAGAAGGCAATGAGATTCTTCAATGAAAACGCCGATACCCTTGTTCCCGACTCTCAGGGACGAATAGTGATAAATCAGGGACTGGTGGATTTTTCCGGGATTTCCGGTACTGCCGTAATTGTGGGCTGCGGAAAGAGCGTTGAGATCTGGTCTGTCGAAGAATATGACAGCCTCAAAGCCGAATCCGACGTTGATGCCCTCAGGGAAACTCTTGAAAGTTTCGGACTCTGATTTCGAATCTCAGAATGATGAACGGACAAGGTAATATAGAATTTTCACATAAACCCGTAATGCTTGACGAGGTCATTGAAGTTCTCGACATCAAGCCGGGCGGGATTTACGTTGACGGCACCGCAGGCGGTGCCGGGCATTCCTCCGCTATTGCGGAAAGGTTGACAACAGGAAGACTGATCGCACTCGACCGTGACTCCGACGCCGTTAAAGTCGCCTCCGGGCGTTTGTCGCGCTTCGGCGATCGTGCGACAGTCATACATTCCAATTTCGCCGATTTCGCTTCCGTCCTCGACGATATGGGAATAGAGAAGATCGACGGTATCCTTCTTGATCTCGGTGTTTCATCATATCAGCTCGATAACGCAGAAAGAGGCTTTTCCTATGTCGCCGATGCACCTCTCGATATGAGGATGGACCGTACGTCGGAACTCGACGCCGCACGGGTGGTAAACGGATACGACAGAGATGACATCGTACGTATACTCAGAGATTACGGGGAAGAAAAATATGCTTCCCGTATTGCCGACAGGATCTGCATTGAAAGAGAAGAAAGACCGATAAAGACCACGGGAGAACTTGTTGAGATAATCCGGGCGGCACTTCCCGACGGAGGGCGTTCTCAGAATCATCATCCCGCAATGAGAACATTTCAGGCAATCAGGATAGAAGTCAACGGGGAACTCGAAATCATTCCCAAAACGATAAAATGTGCTTGTGACAGACTGAAAACCGGAGGAGTGGCGGCGATCATTACATTCCATTCCCTCGAAGACAGGCTTGTGAAGGAAACGTACGCAGAACTTGCGCAGGGATGTATTTGCCCGCGTGATTTCCCCGTTTGTGTGTGCGGACGAAAGCCGCGGGTTGAACTTGTAAGCCGCAAGCCGATAGTCCCGGGAAACGAGGAACTTAAACGTAATTTCCGTTCACACAGCGCAAAGCTCAGAGCATTCCGCAAATTGGCGGAATAAGATCCGACATCACAAAAACACCGGAAAGATAAAAATGCCGACTTATGTCGGAGGAAAGGAAACAGAAATGAACGCATCTGCTGTAAGAGCCGAATACAATCCCGTTTCCGAAGCATCATACGAGAATGCATATACCGCACTTAAAACGCGGTATGCTGAGCAAGGTGTGGTTCGTTCTGCCCGTCAGACTGCTTCAGAGTACCGCGAGCGGGAAATGAAGGCAATGCAGGAAGATAGTGCGGCATATCGCTGCGGACAGATAATGGAGCACGATTACTTTGACCGTTATCGCAGCGGAGCTGCAGCCAATGAAGCATATATGACCGTTGAGGACGCCAAGAAGCTGTTTTCCGTCACTACCGGAAGAGAAGCCGGAAAAGTGGCGAGAAACTGCGGGAAAGTATCCGCTGACGAACTGAAAGTCAGACCTGCCGCTCCGTACCGCGTGCTTGAAACCCGCGAGGAAGGCTCTGACGACGCAGGATTCTCCGGAAGCCGTGAACTTGTGATTGACGGAGAAAGACGTGTTGCGGCAAAGGTGGAACGCGAGGAGTCCGCCTCGGCAGTACGTATGCGTCAACTTGCCGAAAAAGCCAAGAAGTGGTTTCCGTCGGAAGAGGTGGGGAAACCCCGCGGTGTAAAAACACTCGGCAGTCCCATTGCCGGAATTGCTCTTGTGCTTGTATTTGCACTTGTGCTGACCATCCCGATCATGCTGAATGTAATGATAAATAACACAACATCGGAAATCGGGGAACTTCAGAAGGAACTCCGCACACTTGATGCCGAAGCTGAGGAACTCCGGGTGGAACTTGAAAAGAAAAACGATCTTCGGGTTATTGAGGAAACGGCAATAAATCAATACGGTATGATCCGTCTTGATCAGACCACTTTTCGCTATCTGAGACTTAAAAATACTGATATGATCGAAAAGTGCACCACCGAAGAAAAATCCGGAAGTGCCGCAGTACTTGCGCTGCTGAGTGCATTGGGAATTCGCGTCGGAAACGAATAAAAACACAACTCCGAAAATAAAATTGTCATAGCCGCAGGCTCCGTGCGGAGCGGATACACAACGGGCTGCGGCGATATGACGCCGCAGCCCGTCTGATTCGCTGCGGTCCCGAAAAAGCAGAAAGGCCGGACAGCGAATATGAGAAGAACCAGAATAAGCACGGCGTTAGTCAGACGCGCGTATATCGTGTTCGCGTGTATTGTTGCGGGATTCGCCGTAGTCGCCATCAGAATACTCAGTCTGCAAACGGTCGATTTTGATTTTTATCAGAAAAAAGTTGTGGATCAGCTGACAACAGAATCCACTATCAGTCCCGAACGCGGAAGCATTTACGATTCAAACGGCGAGCTGCTTGCAACTGATATCACCGCATACCGTATTTTTATTTCCCCTTCGGGAATACAGACAATGATGTCCGACGCACGAAAAGAAAAGGAAAAGACGGGCAGCGAAAAGAAAAACGACGGTATCGACCGTGAACATATAGACGAGGTGATTTCCCGCGGACTCTCCGAGATACTCGGAGTAGAGTATCAGACCGTTATGGATCTGACAAAGAAGAAGGGAAGCCTTGATGCCACAGTCAAGCGCAATGTGGATAAGGATACCGCCGATAAGGTACTGAAGTTCATTTCGGAAAACAAACTCGGTAATGTTCTTTATGCCGAGGCAACCGCAAAAAGATATTACGTATACGGAGACCTTGCAACTCACGTAATCGGTTTTACAGGTACCGACGGAAACGGACTTTACGGACTTGAATATTCCTACGAAAAGGAACTTGCGGGAACTCCGGGGAAATATATAATAGCACGCGATTCATTCGGCAACGAAATGCCTTATGAATACCAGAGTTATATTGACGCGGTGGACGGCTATGATCTGCATACGACGCTTAATGTGAAGATCCAGTCGATCCTCGAAGAGCAGCTTGAATCCACCTACCTTGAATCCGGCTCCCTTGCTGGTGTATGCGGAGTGGTAATGAACGTAAAAACCGGGGCGGTGTATGCAATGGCGACCTATCCGGATTTTGACAGCAACAATGCGTGGACGCTTTGTGACGTATATCGGGATCAACTTGAAAAGTCGGGATATGTATCCGGCAGCAGCGAGTATTCTTCACTCCGGTCAGAATTGCTTCTGAAAATGTGGTCAAATAAGGCGATTACCGATACATATATTCCGGGATCCACATTCAAGATAATCACCTCCGCAATGGGACTTGAAACCGGAGCGGTCAAGGAATCGGATCAGTTCACCTGCACCGGATCGATCACACTTGCGGGAACGAAGATACACTGTCACAAAGTACGCGGTCACGGAAACCTGAATTTTGCTCAGGGATTACAGCAATCCTGCAACCCCATACTCATAACCGTGGGACAGCGTGTCGGCGCATCGGCTTTTTACGATTACGTCAAAAATTTCGGATATCTTGAAAAGACAGGTATTGATCTTCCGGGTGAGGGAAGTACGTATTTCTGGAACCGCAGCGAGTTCAATATCGTTCAGTTGGCGACTGCTTCCTTCGGTCAGAACTTCAAAGTGAGTTCAATCAGGCATCTGACCTCCGTGGCATCTGTTGCCAACGGCGGATATCTTGTTCAGCCGTATCTTGTGGATCATATCACAGATTCGGACGGGAATATTGTGTGGAAGCACAACAGCACACCGATACGTCAGGTAGTAAGCACTTCTGTGTGTGAGAGAGTATCAAAGATACTTGAAGAAGGCGTTGCCGGAGACGGCGGTGCGAAGAACGCCTACGTCGCGGGTTACCGCGTCGCAGCCAAAACAGGAACATCCGAAAAGATAGGGGATAACGAGAGTATGAGAATCGGCTCGTGCGTTGCTTACGCTCCTGCTGATGATCCCGAGATCGCCATAATGATAGTTGTTGACGAGCCGACGCAGGGCAGCCTGTACGGCAGCGTGGTGGCGGCACCTTATATAGCAAATTGTCTGAGTCAGATGCTTCCGTATCTCGGAGTTGAGGCAAAGTACACCGATGCCGAGGCAGCGAAGATGGAAGTTGAGATCGGAGAATATCGCGGAGATGTCGCATACAACGCCAAGACCGCCATTGAAAAAATGGGACTTTCCTGTGAAATTGTGGGTGTAGGTACCGTTGTCACCGCACAGGTACCATCCGCGGGAAGTACGCTCGTCAAAGAAAACGGAAAAGTTGTCCTTTACGTCGGAGACGAGGCAGTTCCGGAGAACGACCTGGTGATTCCGAATGTAGTCGGCATGTCGGCATCAGCCGCCAACCGGACCATAATCAATGCAGGATTCAATATCCGCATTGACGGTACCACGAACTATAACGCCGGCTCCGGTGCGAAAGCGATAGCACAGTATCCTGCCGCGAACTCCATAGGAACGCGAGGCGATGTTGTGACCGTTACTTTCAGATATGTTGACGTGACAGACTGAAAAAATTATCCTCTTTAAAAATATTATCATGAAAAACGAATAACAAAGCAAAAACACGGAAATAATGGGCTGACGACCGTGAGCCGGAAGTTGAAATAAAAAAACACTTTCCGGAGGTCCATATATGAAACTGTCGGAACTGATCTCCCGTGCCGGTATATTTTACCGGTCTGTCGGGAACGAAGATCCGGTGATAGAAGCAATCCATACGGATTCCCGTCGGGTGAGCAAGAATTCATTGTTCGTGTGCATTCGAGGCCTGAAACAAGACGCTCACCGATATATTGCCGACGCCGTGTCGCACGGTGCCTCGGCGGTACTTGCGGAAGATGAGCGATACCGCGCTCCCGACGGGATTCCTACCCTATATACGAGTGACACCAGAGCCGCTGCCGCAAGGCTTTGGAACGCATGGTACGCCGAACCGGCACGTGATCTTAAATTGATCGCCGTGACCGGTACCAACGGCAAAACCACCGTGACGTATATGCTCCATTCGATTTTTTCAGCGGCGATGCATCCGTCCGGTATTATCGGAACTGTAAGAAGTCTGACTCCGAAGCGTGAACTTGATCTGAAAAACGCCGACGGAAATGCAAATATGACGACTCCGGATCCCGAGCAGTTGTATTATGCGCTTGATCAGATGCGGAGGGACGGGGCAGAGTATGTTTTCATTGAGGCAACGTCACACGCGCTTGCTCTGCGAAAACTCGATCCGCTGACATTCGACACGGCGATTTTTACCAACCTGACGCCGGAACATCTTGATTTTCACGGGAATATGGAAAATTATTTTCTCGCGAAAGCGTCGCTGCTCACAAAATGCCGAAGGGCGATAATAAATTCCGATGACGAATGGGCAGACAGATACCTTTCGTATGCAAGAGCGTTCGGATGCGGATGCCGTATGGTTACCGCTTCGGCACGCGACAGACGGACTGATTATTTCGCGGAAGACATTGCTTTGCCGGATACCTCGGTGTCAGACGGTGGAATAGCCTATACTCTTCGATCTGCATCGATTATACGGAGAATAAAGTGTCCGGTGCCCGGAAGCTTCACGGTGATGAATTCACTTGAAGCCGCAGCGTGTGCCTGTGAATACGGAATTTCGGCGAGAGCTGTCGCGGAAGCGTTATCGTCATTCTCGGGAACTCCGGGAAGACTTGAACGGGTACGTCTCGGAGCGGGTTTTCCCGCAAGACTGTATATCGACTACGCACATACTCCCGACGCACTTGAAAATCTGCTCCGCACGGCACGTGATTTTACGTCCGGCGACGGCAGGCTGTGGCTTGTGATCGGGTGCGGAGGAGACCGTGACCGGAGCAAGCGTTCGGAAATGGCAAGGATCGCGTCGCATATGGCAGATTTCGTTGTGCTGACGAGCGATAATTCCAGAAGTGAAAGTCCGATCGACATAATATCTGAAATGACAAAAGGACTTGACCGCCGTACTCCTCATGCGGTCATAGTTGATCGCAAATCAGCGATAGAATACGCAGTTGATAATGCAAAATGTGGAGATGTAATACTGCTTGCCGGAAAAGGACATGAGCAGTACGAAATTGATGCCGCGGGGCGGCATCCGTTTGACGAAAAGGCGTTGGCGCAGGCAGCTGCGGAAAAACGGCTGAAACGCGACGCGGGCGTACGACCGAAAGTGACACGGAAGGATTCACATAATGAAGGTTGATTTCGGAAGAAAAATCCTGAATATAAAAGAACTTGCAGTGATGTGCGGCGGAAAGATCGCAGGAGAATGGGATGAAGAAAGTCTTACCACTCCCGTATGTTCTGTCTGTACGGACTCACGGGAAGCATCTGTCGGGACCTGCTTTGCCGCCATACGGGGGGCAAAAGTTGACGGTCACGACTATATCGCACGAGCTGGTGCCGGAGGATGCGTGTGTGCAATCGCGGAACGGATTCCGGAAAACGCCGCCGCATTACCTTTGATAGTCGTTGAAGATACTGTCAAGGCACTCGGCAGACTTGCGGGAGAATACACACGCGACAGCCGAGCAAAGAAGGTTGCTGTCACAGGAAGCGTCGGAAAAACCACGACAAAAGAATTTATCGCAGCCGTGCTCGGAGCTTCCCGTAAAGTTTATCGTACCGAGGGCAATTTCAACAGCGTGATAGGAATGCCGCTTTCTTTGCTTGCGATGCCGGAAGATGCTGAATTCGCCGTTTTTGAAATGGGAATGGGAGCTGCCGGAGATGTACGTCAGATGACTCTTGCGGCACGTCCCGATGTCGCCGTGATCACCAATATCGGTACGGCTCATATGGAATTTTTGGGATCGAGAGAGAATATTGCCAAGGCAAAACTTGAAATTGCGGAAGGACTCAAACCGGACGGTGTCCTGCTCCTCTGCGGAGGCGAACCTCTTCTGTCGGGAGTTTATAAAACAGACAAACGGGCAAGATATTTTTCGGCAGACGATCTTACTGCCGATTACCGCGCCTCATGTATTCGGAACGACACGGCGGGTACAGTATTTGACGCATATTGCCGCGGGCGTGTGATCTGTGATCTTGAAATCCCCGTAATAGGAAAACATAACGTTGCGGCGGCGATTTCCGCTGTTGCGGTCGGATTGACTCTTGGTATAGACGAGGAAGCAATAAGGCGGGGACTTGCCGCATATCATACTGTCGGACTGAGGCAGAATATAATGGCAGTCGGGAAATATACCGTTATAGCAGATTGCTATAACGCAAGTCCGGAGTCCATGCGCGCCGCCTGCGACGTGCTCGGAGCCGTAGCAGGAAGAACGGGGGGAAGACGTCTGGCCCTTCTCGGAGATATGCTCGAACTCGGAGAGCAATCTCCAGAATTTCACCGTACGATAGGAGAGTATTTCGCGCGGTCGGGCGTTGACAGGATATTCACTTTCGGGCGTAGGGCAGAGGCAATAGCGGACGGAGCAGCCGTGATTTATGCGGACTTTGCAAAAGACAAGATCCTCCGTCAGCCTGATATCAGCAACGAAAATGCCGAATTGCTCGCAAAGAGAATAAACGACGAGATCAAAGCCGGTGATGTACTTCTTGTCAAGGCAAGCCGCGGAGTTGCCGCCGAGCGTGTGATCGAAGCACTGCGCAGACTCGCAGTCTGCGGGAACTGACCTGCGTGCGGATCAATTAAAGGATATTTACCGAAAAGGACAGGTAAGATATAATGAAGGAACGTATGCTTTTTGAGTTTCTCCCGATATTATTTGGCGTGTTTATCAGCACCGTGCTGATACTCCGCAAACTGATTCCGGTGCTGAAGAGCAGAAAAATAGGACAGAAGATATATGAGATCGGTCCACGTTGGCATAAGGGTAAGGAAGGTACTCCGATTATGGGAGGCGTGGGATTCATTATTCCCTCAGTGATTGCATTCTTTATTCTCGGCGGCGTTTACATTTATCTCGGCAGAGCAAAGGAACTTCTCGGTGCGGCACTGAGCCTTTCAATGGCAGTACTCAACGGACTTATAGGCTTTTTTGACGATTACACCAAACTCATAAAAAAGCAGAATCAGGGATTCCTTGCATGGCAGAAATTCCTTCTTCAAATCATTGTTGCGTCTGCGTATATCTGGGCGATGGCAGCCTGCGGATTCATAGATACAAAACTTGAAATTCCGTATTTCAGAGTTGAAATTGAACTCGGCATCGGCTATTATGTTATTGCCGTGCTTCTTGTTGCGGGAATCGTCAACGCCGTCAACCTGACGGACGGAATCGACGGCCTTTCCGGCAGCGTGACCGCAGTTGTAGGCGCATTCTTCGCGGTTGCCGCATTCACTCTCTGTGAAGTGCTTCCCGAAAGTTCAGGAATTGCTGCACTTTCAGCATCTATTGTCGGCGGTACTGTCGGATTTCTTATGTATAATTTCTATCCTGCAAAGATTTTTATGGGTGATACCGGATCTCTTTATCTCGGCGGAATGGTTGTCGGACTTGCGTTTCTGATAGGTCAGCCTCTTATTATACTTGTAGCGGGTATCATTTACATTATTGAGGTATTGTCCGATATTCTTCAGGTCGGTTATTTTAAACTGACACATGGAAAACGCATTTTCAAGATGGCTCCGATACATCATCACTTTGAAAAGTGCGGTTGGAGTGAAGTAAAGATCGTTTGCGTATTCAGTGTGATCACCGTTATCGGCTGCGTTCTCGCATGGTTCGGGATCAGATAAACTCTTGTTCAACAGATAATAATCTTTTTTCGTTTAATATTTTTCGGGGGCTTTCGTATGCAGACGCAAGGTAGAATGATTCCGGATCGCGTTGCCGGAAATGAAGCAAAAAAAAATAAAAAGCCTAAAAAGGCCAAAAGCCTCCTTCGTCGGTACAACGTGACTCCGGAAACGGATGAAGGAACTTCCACGGTTTTCAAAACCGGACCCGACGGACTGTTTCTCGTACTTGCCTTGCTTTTACAGGTGCTCGGAATTATTATGTGTTTCAGCGCGAGTTCCGTATATTCTGTTCAGATGAACGGAAGCAGTTTCGGTTTTCTTCTGTCACAGTTGAAGTACGTCGGGATCGGTGTTTTTGTCATATTGATAGAAGTAATTGTACTGACTCCTCAGCGTATGAAACTCATAGCACCGCTGTTTTACGGCGGAGCGATACTTCTTCTTATTGCCGTTCTTCTGATGGGATTTACGGGCGGCGGTGCGCAGAGATGGATCCAGATCGGCAGTTTTTCCGTTCAGCCGTCGGAAATTGCCAAAACAGGACTGATCCTGCTTTTGTCTTTATATATGAGCAGATTTGATAACGAGATAAACTTAGGCCCTTTCAATAAAAAGAAAGTTATCCACGGTCTGTTAGTTCCCGGATGTATGGTTGGTCTTGTGCTTGTTCTTGTACTTTTTGAAAAGCATTTCTCGGGGCTGATCATCATTTCCGTGATCTCAGTCGTTATGATGTTTATGGGAGGCGCGAATTTCCCGATTCTCGGAGGCGCATGTCTCGGAGCAGGAGGAATACTTGCGTACCTCATACTGTTTACGGGATATTCAAGCTCAAGAATTGACAGTTGGCTTCACCGCGGAGCGGACGCCCTCGGCAGCGACTGGCAGAGTACTCAAGGACTTTACGCGATTGGAACCGGTGGACTTTTCGGACTCGGCATCGGACAATCAAGGCTGAAATACGGCTACGTTTCTCAGCCGCAGAATGACTTTGTTTTTACCGTGGTATGTGAGGAACTCGGCTTTTTCGGTGCTCTTGCGATACTTGTTCTGTTCCTTGCCTTGGTAGGCAGGGGATTCGTACTTGCAACGAGAGCGTCGGATAAATTCTGTTCAATGGTGATATTCGGACTGTCCTTCAAACTTGCGGTACATGTTCTGTTCAATGTTGCGGTCGTAACCGGACTGTTCCCGAATACGGGAATATCGTTTCCGTTTTTCAGTTCGGGAGGAAGCGCGACGATTATGCAATTATCAGATATTGGAATGATTCTTGCTCTGTCGCGGTATTCGACACAGAAACGCTGAAAGATCACGAAGATAATATCTTGAATACATAATTTCCGGAGTAACGGAGTATAAACCAAGAAGGTCAATGACATGAGAGTATTGATGACCGGCGGAGGGACCGGCGGACACGTTAATCCCGCACTCGCCATTGCAAATACAATAAAAACGAATATTCCCGGCTCGGAGATCGCCTTTGTGGGAACAGAACGCGGACTTGAAAATGAACTTGTTCCGAAGGCCGGATATAAACTTTATCACGTTGATGTCCGCGGCTTCCGACGTTCGTTCTCAATAAAGAATCTGTTTGCCAATATCCGTGCCGCCTATCTTGCGGAAGTTTCTCCGCTGAAAGCAAAAAAACTGATCAAAGAGTTCAGACCGGATGTTGTTATCGGTACGGGAGGGTACGCCTGCTGGCCGGTGCTTGTGGCAGCGGCGAGGATGAAGATCCCCACGGCTGTGCATGAGTCAAATGCTGTCCCCGGACTTGCGGTGCGCAAACTTGAACCGTACGTTGACCGGATATTTACGAATTTTGCGGTTTCCGCAGAGTCCCTTACCGTCAAAGAAAAAGTAATGCAGGTCGGATGCCCTCTTCTCGGTACTTTCGGTACTGTAAGCAGAGAAGAAGCAAGGAAGAAACTTGGTATTCCGGACAACTGCAAATACTATATTGTTTCATTCGGAGGAAGTCTCGGTGCCGAAAGAATGAATTCGGCGGCACTTGAACTTATGGAAGGTTATGTTTCCGGACATCCGGAAGTCATGTACATCCATGCCTGCGGTGTTGACAATTACGCGCAGACAAGAGAAAAATTCGAAGCTGCCGGACTTGACAGATACCCGAATATCTCCCTTGTGGAATATATATATGATATGCCTCTGAGGATGGCGGCGGCGGATCTTGTTATCAGCCGCGCGGGTGCCATAACCCTGTCGGAACTTTCAAGAGAAGGGAAGGCTTCGATCCTAATTCCGTCTCCGAATGTAACAGATAATCAGCAGTACAAAAACGCCAAGGTCATCTCGGACGGCGGCGGTGCTGTTCTTATCGAGGAAAAGGAACTCGGCGGCGGCAGGATTGTCACGGAGACAGCGAATCTTCTTGCCGATCCTGACAGACTCAATCAGATGCGGAAAAACGCAGCGGCTTTTTCTCCGCAGGATGCAAACAAACTGATTTATGACGAAATCCGCAGACTCGTTTCCGAATACGCTTCAAGGAAGAATAATAAAGAATAAACGGAGCGAAGACGGAAGATGGATGATAAAAATAAAAGAACGGATCGTACCGCTTCCGTCGGTCATGATACGGGGCAGAGAGGAAGTACGCCTCAGGTTCTGAAACGTGACGCGGGAGTCCGCAAAAAAAAGAAACAAAAAGAATTCGTCCGGCAGTACGTAATGACGGAATCCAACAGAAGCAAATGGTCGCAGGAATATATGGGGTTAGACGACGTTACGCTTGACACCGTGAATGTTACATCAGCAGAAAAGCCAAAAAATCAAGCACGGCGGCGTCCTGCTGACGAAAGCACGGAACGCAGGCAGAAGGCAAAGATAATGCTGGTCGTTTTCGGAGTGCTGCTTGCCGTGCTGCTCATATACCCTATTGCACAGTTCTGCCGTTCAAAGCTTATTATCAATGATGTTTGGGTGGAAGGAGAATCTCCTTATACCGCAGAAGAAATGATGTCTGCGGCAGGCTTAAAACTCGGCGACTTACTTTATTCCCAAAACAAGTCCAAGGCAGCTGAATTGATGCTGCAAAATCTGCCGTATCTTGATACCTGCAAGGTGATCAGAAAACTGCCGGACAAGTTGGTGATAAAAGTCACGTCGTCTCAGGCGTTAATGTATGCGAAGATCGCCGGAGAATATTATGCTCTGTCTTCCGAACTGCGTGTCCTCGAAAGGTCGGAATCGGCAGCGGATTTCATTGCCGAAGGTCTGATCTATACAGATCTGCCGAAGACTTCACGTGCCGTGGTCGGAAGCAGGTTGATCCTTGCAGACGATGCCGATGCGGAATACATAAAAGATTTTATCAAGATTATCGTATCGTCGAATCTGGAAGAAAAAGTTACTCGGCTGTTTTTCGACGAAAAATTCGATATTGTAGCGACAGTATCAGGAAAATACCGGATCAGATTCGGTTCACCGGGGGACGCAACGCTGAAAGTAATGACGGCGGCGAGGATAATTGAGAGTGAAGATTTCGGCTCTCAGAATTATGCCGTTATTGATGTCAGTATCCCGACTCTTGCCAGCGCAAGATACGAAATGTACCTTGATCCCGATTCCAGGGATTGACGTCTGCGGCAGGAAATGACGTTTTTTTACCCTTTGCGGCGAAAAAAGTCGAAAAGACCGTCCTTACGCCGCAGGAAAAAAAGACCGTTTGAGATAATTTCAGAAAATTTGCAAAAAACACTTGCAAAATGAACGAAAAACTATTATTATATATAAGTAGTATTTAAAATAGCCGCATGGCGGCGTCATGATAAAAAATAAACCGGAGGAAAATAAAAAATGGCATTTGAGCATTATGATGAACTTGAAAGTGGCGTCAGCATCAAAGTAGTTGGCGTCGGCGGCGGCGGAAACAACGCTGTGAACAGAATGATATCCACCAACATTCGGGGGGTGGAATTTATTGCGATCAATACCGACGGGCAGTCTCTTCGTTCGTCGAATTCTCCAAATCAGATAATTATCGGTCAGAAAATCACAAAGGGTCATGGCGCAGGTGCAAATCCTGAGATCGGTCAGAGAGCCGCTGAGGAAAACGCCGAAGATATCAGAGCCGCTCTTGCCGGAGCCGATATGGTATTTATCGCCGCCGGTATGGGAGGCGGTACCGGAACGGGTGCTGCTCCTATTGTGGCGCGCATTGCACATGAAATGGAGATCCTTACGGTTGCTATCGTTACGAAACCTTTCCTCTTTGAAGGCAGGAGACGTATGACACAAGCAGAAGCCGGTATTGAGGAATTGAGTCAGTACGTTGACTCCCTCGTTATCATCCCCAATGAAAGACTGAAACAGGTATCCGATACCAGAATCACTCTTCTCAATGCATTTGAGATCGCCGACGATGTTCTCCGCCGCGGCGTACAGAGTATTTCCGAACTTATCAATGTTCCCGGTTTCATCAACCTCGACTTTGCAGACGTTACCGCAGTTATGCAGAACGCCGGATATGCTCATATGGGCGTGGGCAGTGCTACAGGTAAGGACAAGGCAGAGATTGCGGCGAAGGCTGCCATTTCCAGTCCGCTGCTTGAAACTTCCATCAAGGGTGCTACCGGAATCCTTGTCAGCATTTCCATGTCTCCCGATGTAGGTCTCGAAGATGCTGACCTTGCATCTACAATGATCGCCAACGAGGCGGCTCCCGACGCAAACGTGATCTGGGGTGTTGCGTTTGATCCCGATCTTGATGATGAGATGAAGATCACAATTATCGCTACCGGATTTGAGAGTGCAGGTGATTCTGCGGTGCCTCAGACGAACGGACGTCCTCAGAACGCACAGCGTCCCGCTCAGAATCAGCAGCAGAAAGCGATCCCCGCTTCCGTACCTGCCCGCCCCGTGCAGAATGCGCCCGCTGTCCCCGCAACTCCTGCGGCTCCCGTGAATCCTGTGACCCCCGTCTCTCCCGTGACCCCTGTCACTCCCGTCAATCCCGTGACTCCCGCCCCTGCCGTCAGAACCGCACCTGTTCAGCAGCCTGTATCTGATGACTCCGGTGACGGTTTCGACGAGATCATGAATATTCTTCGCAACCGCAAGAAGAGAGACGACTTCCGCGGCACCGGCAGAAGATGATCTCTAAAACGGGAATCATTGAATAATTTGTTTTCTTAACCGAATAACATACCATGAATGACCGAAGGCAGTAATTCCTTCGGTCATTTAAATTAAAAGAAAAAATAGTTGATTCAGACCTAAGCGCGTCAAAAAAATACTCATGATATGATTCTTTTAAGAGATCTCCTTTAATTTTCAAAGGAATAATTATTTGTATTCTATGAAAGAAAAAACTTTTTTCGATTGCGAAACGTTCCATTTGGTGGTATAATAATTCTTAATAAGATACGGGAGGTTTTTCAATGAAAGTAATTTCTAAATATGACGGCAAACTGCCGCGTATCTGCCATTCCCCGGCGGATTTTGCCGTAGCAAGAACATCATTTCCGATAAGTGCCGCCTGCCGCGCATCAGGGGATTCCACTCCCGATTGCATGATACTGACATTATCTGACGGAAAAAAATTCACGATGTCACCTTGCGACAGTTTTTCTTCCGACGTAGGTCAGTTTGAAATATACCGTGCCGACCTGCCTGCATCTGAACTCTGGGGCACAGAACTCAAATATACTATTTCCGCAAAAGATGATGAGAAAGAAAACTGCGGTCCTTTTACCGTTCCTCTTATTGCGGCTGATGATTTTCCCGCGCTTCCTCCTCTCGTGATAACCGAACTTTTTGTCCGCCCGAAAGGGCCCGGTGTTACGGGATATATGGAAGTGATGAATCCGGGATCGGAAAATGTTGATCTTTATGATTATGAAGTTCTCGTATTTCCGAAAACCACAAAGGCAGAGGGAAAGCCCGCAGGCAGACTGCCGCTTGCTTCATCTGCGGGTGAATCTGTCCTTCACGGCGGTGAATTTGCCGCGCTCTGGCCCATACGTTCGCGAAATTTCGGCGTTGAGATTGACGGAGTCAAGCGCGATATTGTAACTGTGCAGGATTTCTGCGATGTTTTTAATAAAGATTTCTTCTATACTTCACTTGGACTTACTCCCGACGGCTGCCGTATCATACCCGTGCAGTATACAGAGGTTGATCCTGAAACCGGTACACGTTTAGATATAAAGGGTATCTGCGATCTGCCGGAAAAGCACACACCTACTGTCCTTCTGATAGTACCGCGCGGAAAAAAAGCAGACGACGCGGTGTTCACTATGGTTTACAGTACGAATTACAGTCGGTGGGATACTCCCGTGAAAAGATCTTCCTACTGGAAGATCGACGTGCGTGATCCTGCTCACGCCGTAAATATTTCTCACGCGGATTTTGCAACCCCGGGGTATGCCGGCAGAGGACAGGCGGTTCCTGACGTTCGTGCAGCCATGCCTGTTATCATTCCGCTCTCTCCCGACAAAGAGGTATATATCGGTCAGGGGGACTGTAAGATCAATTTTGCCGTGATACAGGCAGATCCCTGCCGTCCCGTAACCGATGCAGATGTTCATATTTTCCTCAAGGATGGATTTGAGCAGGTATTTCCCGCATATGAAGATGAAAAAAACGGGAATTATTCTGCCGTAATACCCGCAGAAACTGTTGAGACTCTCGATACACTTGAATACTTTATCACCGCTTCCGACGGAACAAGGCGTGTATCAATTTTCGCCGACAGTCAAATAAGAATTCCCGTGTATGATAACGCAGGTCCGCGTATTACTGATATTTATCCCACAAAATACTATTCATACGACGGGACTGAGGGAAAAACTCCGGTCTGGGCGGAATACTATGATAAGTCGGGTGTCAGACTCTCCGACTGCCGTATGTGGATCGACGGCAAAGATGTGACCGCAAAGGCAGACTGGTCGGATCTGAGGGTGGAATACTCTCCCGCAAAGCCGTTGGAACCGGGAAATCACAAACTGTCCCTGCGTTTATTTGATGAACTCGACAACAAGACCGAGTGTGTTATTCCTTTCTTTGTTTCGGATATGGAAGACCTTCAAGTGTATCGGGGAGAAGTCCACAGTCATACTTCTGATTCCGACGGTACCGGATTTCCAACAGACGCAATTAATTATGCGCGGCAAGTCGGCGGGGCGGATTATTTTGCCGTAACCGATCATTCGCACTACATTTCGCCGGAAGTATATGCCGGACAGGTCCGGACTGCGGATAAACTTGATGATCCGGGAAAATTTGCCGTGATCTACGGTTGGGAAATGACTTGGAACAACACCTGCGGTCTTTGGGGACATCTGAATGTTCTGAATTCACGCTGCATTGTCAATAATATTCTCAAAAACGATCTGCCGCAAATGTACCGCTGGCTCGGATCTCATCCTGAGGCGGTTGCAATGTTCAATCACCCGTGTTACAGATGGGGGAATTTTGATGAATTTGCTCACAAAACACCCGAGGCAGACAACAGTGTGTGCCTTGCAGAAATAAAGGGAGCTTCGTGGGAAAGAGAATATGTGCATATGCTGTCCCGCGGATGGCATGCCGCTCCGGTGTCAAACGAAGACAACCACGCCGCCAACTGGACAACGGCAACCACCTCCACGGGTTGTGTGCTTGCACCGTCTCTCACAAGACAGAATATAATTGATGCTTTCCGCGCCCGCAGAACGTATACCACGTCCGATCCTTCTATGAAGATACGGTACCGTGTGAACGGGAAATGGCTCGGTTCCCGTATCAAGGCAGACGATCGCCTGCGCTTTGATATTTCCGTAACAACGGAAAGAGAAGAGGGAATAGGTCTTGTGGAAATCGTTGCCGAGGACAATATTGTCGTGGCATCCCGGAATGTGGGAATACTGCGCAGTTTACAGTGGAATCCCGTATTAAGACCGGATTTTGACTATTATTATGTTCGGATTACTTCCCGCGATCAATTCACGGCAACCGCGCCCGTGTGGATAGAGGACAGACCGGCACCCGATGTGCTTACAATGGAATATGCCGCTTCATATAAGGAAGATCTCCCTGCTGCCGTTACGGTTTCCGTGTCGAATCCCACAGAAGATACAATGACCGATGTCAGAGTCAGTTTCATCCTCTCCCGACACGACGGTTTCAGATACGGAGAGACGGAGCCTTTCTGTATGGTCTGCTGCGGGAAACTCGGTGCCGGGGCGGCACTTAACTGCTCGCGCGAACTTCCGGAAATATCCGGAATGCGCCGTGTCACTGCCATAGTCAGAGCAAAAATCGGCGGAAAGATCGTGACTGCAACAAAGTATATTCTCATAAGTTCAGTTACAATCACGGAAGTAACGCCCTCTACCCAGCCGTTTATCAGAAATGATGGAACGAGAATTAACAATCCTTTCTCATACATTACCATTTATAATTCATCCCCTCGTGATGTTGATCTTACCGGCGGAAAACTCGGACTTTCCACCGAAACCGGAAAGAATGCCCTGCCGGCTCGTGTCTGGCAGACAGACGGAGTGAAGATTCCCGCCCGTTCAGCTGTGGTGATCTGGGACAAGACTGATGCGTGCGCAGAACTTTCTGTTGATGATTTTAATCGCAGATACAAGACGCACTTCAAAGAAGGTGTCGATCTTTTTGCGGCAGATAAGCATATTCTGTCTTCGCTTCCCGACGGTCGTCGGCTTGAACTTGCATTTAACGGAGAGACCGTCTCGCGTGTAATGTGGAACTGGGGCGCGGAGTGTGACGGACAGTCACATATCGGTGAAGCACACAGATATGTTTACCGTCCGAATATGACAATAACGTCAACTCCTGTCGGATTCGGTATCCCAGCACCGGGAATAATTGATGCCGAGCAGATGGGAAGACAGTTAAGTGCCGCTCCCGAAAAGAAGGAAATCAAACGTGAAAAGAAAGCGCGCAGATCCGACATCAAGCAGGAACTCCGGAATGAAAGGGTCAGCGTAACCAAAAAGGAGACTGCCGTGATCGCCGGAAGCGTTGCAGCAGCTGCGGCTGCTGCCGGAGCCTTGATAACGGTTCTTATCAAAGGAAAACGCAAATAATAAAAACACATGGTGGTGTTAATAAAGTCGCCGGACTTATTTAACACCACCATGATATTTATCGGAAATCAAATAACGGGTGCCTTTCGGCACCCGTTATTTGAACAGACAGGATTTGTGATTCCAAAGATAAATTACTTAATCTCGACGGTTGCGCCGGCCTCGGTGAGAGCAGCCTTGATGGACTCAGCCTCATCCTTGGAAACGCCTTCTTTGAGAGTCTTGGGAGCACCCTCAACGAGTTCCTTAGCTTCCTTCAGACCAAGACCGGTGATTTCACGGACAGCCTTGATAACGGGGAGCTTGTTGGCACCGAAGCTTGCAAGAACAACGTCAAATTCAGTCTTTTCCTCAGCAGCGGGAGCAGCAGCACCGGCAACGGGAGCAGCAGCAGCGAAAGAAGCGGCGGAAACACCGAACTTCTCTTCAAGAGCGGATTTAAGGTCTACGAGTTCCAGAATGGAAAGACCTGCGATTTCATCTACGATAGCGGTAATTTTTTCGTTAGCCATTTCAGAAAACCTCCAAGTTGGATAATGTGTAAAATTTGAATTGCGCCGAAATGATCAAGCCTCGGCAGGGGCTTCTGCCTTCTTGGCAGCCTGGTCGAGAACGACCACGAGAGAAGTGAGAGGAGAGCTGATAAGTCCGAGGATCTGAGCCACGAGAGTTTCGCGGGACGGAACGGAAGCGAGTTTCTCAACTCCGGCAGTGTCAAGGACTTCACCCTCAACGTAACCGCAGAGAAGTTTGAAGGACTCGATCTTTTCAGCGTACTCTTTAAGGATCTTGGCGGGAGCGACAGCGTCATTTTCGCTGACGGCGATAGCGGTCATACCGTTAAGGTATTCTTTGATAGCGCCGTATCCGCAATTTTCGCAAGCGCGGCCGGTGAGGGAGTTCTTGATAACCTGGTAAGAGACACCTGCTTCACGCAGAGCCTTACGGAGTTTGGTATCGTCCTCAACGGTGATGCCCTGGTAGTTAACCACGACACCGGAAACGGAATTGCGAATTTTGTCGGTAAGGTCAGCGACAACCTGCTGCTTCTGCTCAAGTATAGCGTTGCTGGGCATGTGTGTGAACCTCCATTGGAATTGAATCGTGCCCTTTCAGGGCAAAAAAATATCCTTCTCCCGTAAATCGGCGCGCGCCGCAGGAGAAAGACATAAAAACTCATATAAAGTTAAGAAGTCTTCCTCGGCAGGATGGCAAACGCTTTTACGGGAACCTGCTGTCTTTGGATAACACGAGTATTATACAACATACCGAACTGCTTGTCAAGAGATTTTTTAAGATTTTTTGAGATTATTTTTATTTTTTATATAAGAAATCAAATATCTTCGGCTTTTTTACTTAAATTGAGTTTTGTTCAATTATTGTTCATAATTATAATGTATAATTAAATAAATATAATCTGTGAGGATCCCACAATGGAAAATGATAAAGAAACAGTAAATGTTTCAACAAATGAAACGGATATTCGTTCAAAACTTCGTATTTATAGATTCAGCGTCCTTGCCGTTGCTCTTCTTGCGGGTGTCCTGCGAACGGCAGCACTTTTTACATCATACGATAAGGGAATCGGATATTTTAATCATAACAACATCCTTCCCGCTACCGTTACGGCACTTCTTATAATAGGCTCACTGTGGGCACTATCCGCGGCGTTCCTTATCCGCCCGGAAGAACTTCCTTCCGCTCCGAAATTCAACACGAACGGAGTCTTCTTCTCGTCGATATATGCAGGATTTATTATGCTTGCAGATTTCGGATATAAAATATTTCAGTTTTTTCAGCTCAGAAAGAGCGGAGAGATAAATTGGATACTTGAAAAATTCCGCCGCCTGCAGGAGTACACTTCTGCAGTTGACAGAAGTGATCGCATAATTGCTGTCATCAGTGTGATCGGAACAGCAGCGGCATTACTCTCAGCAATATTCTTCTTTGTCCGCGCTTCCGCCAAAACCGCTGCAAAAGGACACGTAATTCTCGGAATGTTTGTTATCATCCGTGCCCTTTGCGGTATTGCTCTTATCTATTTTGATATGGACATACCAATGAATAACCCAAACAAGATTATACTTCAGATCGCACTTATGTCTGCAATGCTGTATTTTCTGACGGAAGAACGCTTCCTGATAGGCGGGGGATCCGAAAAGCCGCGCGCATTCATGGCACTTGCTCTTGTTTCCGTTATTCTCACTGCATCTGCAGGAATCTCGTGTGTTATTGCTTTTTTCGCGGGAGTTGTATCTGTCGGAACATTCTGTGTCGAGGGACTTATCTGCATAATTTTCTTCCTATATATATATGCCCACTTTTCTGCTTACGAAAAAGCACTTGCCGCCCCTGAAGGTGCTGACGCAAAAGAACTTACCGAGGAGAACGCACTGCCGGACGGAGAAGAGAAAAAGAAAGAGGAGACTGAGGAGAACGAAGTGCAGGCGGAAGACGACGAAACATCCGAATCCGAGATCGTAAAAGGAAACGACGGTAAGACCGGAAACACTGACTGAAAATAAATAAGAGAGGCAGCAAAAATGTCGGCTGAATCTGCGGCAGAGCGAATTATCTGGCTTCATAAAAGAATAAAAGACGGCTGCTACCCCAATGCAATGAGATTATCGGAACGTTTTGGCATTTCTCATCGGCAGGCACAGCGTGATGTGGATTATCTGCGTTCGGCTATGGACGCACCGATAGTGTACTGCGCCGCAAGAGGTGGATATGAATACACGCGCCCGTTCTCTCTGCCGGAATCTATAAGAGCCGAAGATCCTGAAGACTATGTGGAACTGTTTGTAACAGCTGAAAGGGAAGCATACGGCGATGACGGAGCAATGCAGCTGAGAATACCATATACTGCCGTATTGCATATACCGAATCGCCTTAAAGTCACGGAACTCGGAAAGTTCATTGTCGGCAGAGCACAAGGACAGGATATGTATCGCTGCGAGTTCAGAAACATAGGTTTCTTTCTTGGTGCACTTCTTGCAGCTGACGAAGAAATAAGAATCGAGGAACCCCAATGGCTGCGTGAGCGGCTTATGACTACTCTCGAAAAGCTTTTTGACAGTAATCGTGAGTAAAAGAACGGTTTTTAATTGGAAAAAATTGCTGTAACGAAATTTTTAGAATTTTTAACAGTTTTCGGGGGTAAAAAAAGCCCCCGATTCTATAATTTTTTGTATGAAAAAATTATTATTTGTGCAATATCAATAAAAGAAATTCGATAAAATATTAAAAAAACGTGTTTTTGCCATATTGCAATATAGTGTCAAAAGTAGTATAATCAAGGAGCTTGATGTGCGAAATATGCGTTGAAGCGAAAGGTTGCCGCCGGAACAGCGGGGAATTTTCGCGGAGAAGTCCGGTAATCGGGCGGAAAAAGAGGCTGTCAAGCGCCGGACGACCGAGGTTCATAGGTCGTACTGTGCTCCCGGCTATGCCGTATGATCCGGAATTCGTGTCGTACTCTCAGACGTGACAGTACGAAGGGCGGATTTCGGCTTTTGTATGGTCAGTGGAGGAAACGCGCGGAACGGTGCTTAAATAAAATGCTTCCTTGTTCGGAACGCGGAGCGCGCAAAAAGTTACATTATTATTATCGCGTGTGCGCGAGAACAAAGAAGGAGGAAAAACCAATGGCAGTCAAAGAAACGCTCAGAGTAAGACTGAAAAGCTACGATCACACCCTGATCGACGCAGCCGCCGCCAAGATCGTTGAGGTCGCAAAGCGCAACGGTGCTGAGGTCTCGGGTCCCATCCCGCTTCCCACCGAGAAGGAGATCGTCACTATTCTTCGTGCAGTCCACAAGTACAAGGATAGCCGCGAACAGTTTGAGCTTCGCAATCACAAGAGACTGATCGATATCAAAAAGCCGTCAAAGAAACTGACTGAAGAGCTTATGAATATCGAACTTCCCGCCGGTGTTGATATTCAGGTAAACATCTGACCACCGGTTAAAAACACAACAACAACGCCCGAAAGGGTGCTTGTCGGTCAAGTTGGCGTAATCCGCAAGGAAAATTCACAGCGTCAACCAATAACCTACAGGAGGAAAAATGAAAAAAGGCATTATCGGCAAAAAGGTCGGTATGACTCAGATTTTCGACGAGGTCGGAAATGTCATCCCCGTAACGATAATCCAGGCAGGTCCCTGCGTGGTAGCGCAGAGAAAGACTGCCGAAAAGGACGGCTACGAGGCCGTTCAGCTCGGTTTTGAGGATGTAAAAGAAAAACATTCCAACAAGGCTGAGATCGGACACTTCGCAAAGAACGGTCTTGCGACCAAGAAGCATCTGAAAGAGTTCCGTCTTGATGATTGCAGCGGTTACAACGTAGGTGATGTCGTATCTGTCGAAACCTTCGCCGTTGGCGAAAAAGTCGACGTTACCGGTACGACCAAGGGCCACGGATATGCCGGCGTTATCAAGAGATGGAATCACCACAAACTGAGAATGACGCACGGCGTTGGCCCCGTACACCGCGAAGTCGGTTCCATGGGTGCAAACTCCAGCCCGTCCCGCGTGTTCAAGAACAAGAAGATGGCCGGACAGTACGGCAACGAGCAGGTCACTATTCTCAACCTGAACGTAGCCAAGATCGACGCTGAGAACAACCTTATCGCTATCCGCGGTGCCATTCCCGGTGCCAAGGGCGGTATCGTTTTCATCCGCGACTCGGTCAAGGCCTGAGGATAGAGGAGGAATGAACAATGCCTAACGTAAAAGTTTTTGATATGGCAGGCAAAGAAGTCGGCGAAATGAGCCTCTCCGATAAGATCTTCGGAGCAGAAGTCAACGCTGCTGTCCTTCACGCCGCTGTAAGAGCATATATGCTCAATCAGAGACAGGGCACTCAGTCCACCCTGACCCGCACCGAGGTCAGCGGCGGCGGCAAGAAGCCCTGGAGACAGAAAGGAACCGGCCGCGCCCGTCAGGGTTCCCGCCGCGCTCCTCAGTGGGTACACGGCGGTATCGCCCTCGGACCGAAACCCCGTACCTACCGCACCGATCTTAACAAGAAGACCAAGAGAGTTGCTCTTTTCAGTGCCCTTTCCGATAAGGTTGCCAACGGTAATCTCGTGATCCTTGATGATTGCAAACTTGACGGCTACAAGACCGCTGAGATCGCTAAGATGTTCAAGGCTCTCGGACTCAATAAGGACGTTGAGAAGAAGTTCAAAGACGGCGACGAAATCAAGACCCGCACCGAGAATGTGGCATGCAAGACACTGCTTGTTCTCCCTGAGGCTGACAAGTACGTTGTCAAGAGCTGCGCCAACATTCCCACTGCCGCAACGACACTGTACAGCACAATCAACGTTTACGAGATCCTGAACGCTGAGAAGCTCGTCATCACCCGCGCGGCTGCCGAAAAGCTGCAGGAGGTATATGCGTAATGAAGAAAATGATCCAGGATATCATCATCAAGCCGGTCATCACAGAAGCCAGCATGGATATGATGAATCAGAAGAAATACGTCTTCAAAGTAATGTCCTCCGCCACAAAACCCGAGATCGCCGAGGCTGTCGAAACCATGTTCGACGTAAAGGTAGCTGCGGTCAATACCGTTTCAATGAAGGGCAAGGAAAAAAGAGTTCGCTACAACTATGGCAAGACTGCCGATTGGAAGAAAGCCATTGTTACCCTTACCGAAGACTCCAAGACCATCGCCTTCTTTGATGGTATGAACTGAGTAGGAGGAACTGAAAGATGCCTACAATCAAATATAAACCCACGACTCCTTCGAGACGTAACATGAGCGTTCCCTCTTTCGAGGAAATCACCAAGTTCAGTCCCGAGAAGAGCCTGATAGTAATCAATAAGAAGCACGCCGGACGTAATGCGAACGGAAAGATAACCGTTCGTCACAGAGGCGGCGGCAACAAGACCAAATACCGTATTATCGACTTCCGTCGTCAGGACACTGCTCCTGCTACCGTTATCGGTGTCGAGTACGACCCCAACCGTACCGCATATATCGCACTGCTTGAAAACGAAGCAGGTAAGAAGAGCTACATTATCGCTCCTGTCGGACTTAAAGACGGCGATAAGGTTTACTCCGGTGCGGATTCCGACATCAAGCCCGGCAACACTCTGCCCCTGGCTAACATTCCCGTCGGTACTTTCATTCACAACATTGAACTTCACCCCGGCAAGGGCGGTCAGCTCGTTCGTTCCGCCGGCGTTGCTGCCCAGTTGATCTCCAAGGAGAACAATCAGGCTCTCATTCGTCTGCCCTCCGGTGAGGTCAGAATCGTGCCCATGAACTGCAACGCAACTATAGGACAGGTCGGTAATATCGAGCATGACACCGTAAAGGTCGGTAAAGCAGGTAAGACCCGTCATAAGGGTTTCCGTCCTACCGTACGCGGTTCCGTCATGAACCCCTGCGATCACCCTCACGGTGGTGGTGAAGGTAAGTCTCCTGTCGGACATCCCGGCCCGCTGACTCCTTGGGGCAAGCCTGCTCTCGGTTATAAGACCAGAGATACAAAGGCCAAGACCGAGAAGTTCATTGTAAAACACAGAAACGCTAAGTAAGGAGGGAATATAGAATGAGCAGAAGTCTTAAAAAAGCACCGTTCGTGGAGCAGAAGCTGTACGATCGCATTTGTGCAATGAACGCGAAGAACGAGAAAAAGATCATCAAGACATGGTCCCGCGCTTCGACGATATTCCCCGAATTCGTAGGACACACCATTGCCGTTCACGACGGACGCAAGCACGTTCCGGTATACGTTATCGAAGATATGATCGGACACAAACTCGGTGAGTTTGCTCCCACCAGAACCTTCAAGGGTCATGCAGGATCCAAAACATCCAACAACGGTAAATAATTGAGGAGGACACAGAATTATGGAAGCAAAAGCTTATCTTAAATATCTGAGGATCTCCCCCCGCAAAGTGAAGGTCGTTCTTGACCTGATCCGCGGTAAGGATACCGACGTTGCCATGGCGATCCTCAAAAACACCCCTAAGGCAGCCTCTCCCGAACTTGTAAAACTTCTGAAGAGCGCGATTGCAAATGCAGAGCACAATTTCAGCATGGATGCCTCTGACCTCTATGTTTCTGAGTGCTTCGTATGCCCCGGCCCCACCCTTAAAAGATATATGCCCAGAGCCAAAGGCTCGGGTGACAGAATCCTGAAGAGAACGTCACACGTTACTCTCGTAGTAAAAGAAAGAGCCAACAAGGAGGTCAATGCGTAATGGGACAGAAAGTTAATCCTCACGGCCTTCGTGTGGGCGTGATCAAGGGTTGGGATTCCAGATGGTGCGTCAAGGACGAAGTGTTCGGTGACGTACTCGTTTCTGACTACAAAATCAGAAAACTACTCAAAGAAGAACTTCAGAAGGCCGGCGTTCCGAAAATTGAGATCGAACGCGACCAGTACAGAGTAAGAGTTTTCATTCACTGCGCAAAACCCGGTATGGTTATCGGACGCAGCGGTGAGAATATTGAGAAACTCAAAAAAGAAGTCGAAGAGATCGTCGGCAAGGATGCCAACGGAACTCAGATCCCCGTATCTGTGAATGTCGTTGAGATCCGTAACCCCGAGCTCAACGCTCAGCTCGTTGCTGAGAACATTGCAGCACAGCTTGAAGGTCGTGTGGCTTTCCGCCGTGCCATGAAGATGGCAATCAGAAACACCATGCGTCTCGGCGCACGCGGAATCAAAATTTCCTGCGGCGGACGTCTTGGCGGAGCTGAAATTGCCCGTACCGAGCATTACCATGAGGGAACCATCCCGCTTCAGACCCTCCGTGCCGATATCGACTACGGATTCTGGGAGGCCAACACCACTTACGGTAAGATCGGAATCAAAGTCTGGATCTACAATGGCGAAGTTCTTAACGAGGGCGTAGCAAGAGATCACAGAAATGATCGCAGAAACGATCGCAGAGGCGACCGCAGAAACGATAACCGCAGCAACAATCGCGGCGAAAACCGCGGTCAGCGCAGCGATAACCGCGGACCCCGCGGCGATAATCGCGGTCCCCGTACCGGCGACCGTCCCGATCGCAGAAACGCTCCCAACCGTAATGGTGCGCGTCCTGCGGCAGCGCCGAAAGAAGGAGGCAGATAATTATGTTAATGCCTAAGAGAGTTAAGTACCGCCGTCAGCAGCGCGGCAGACTTAAAGGCAAGGCCAGCAACGGAACCACTATCAGTTACGGTAGTTTTGGTCTTGTTGCACTTGAGCCTGCCTGGATCACCAGCAATCAGATCGAGGCCGCCCGTATCGCTATGACGAGATATATCAAGCGTGGCGGTAACGTCTGGACTAAAATATTCCCCGACAAGCCTATCACTGAGAAGCCTGCCGAGACTCGTATGGGTTCCGGTAAAGGTTCTCCCGAGTATTGGGTAGCAGTTGTCAAGCCTGGTCGCGTAATGTTTGAGATGGACGGAGTTCCGGAGGCTGATGCTAAAGAGGCTATGCGTCTTGCATCTCACAAACTCCCGATCAAATGCAAATTCATCACCAAGGACGCCGCCGGAAATGAGGAGGTCAGCGAATGAAGATCAGTGAAATCAGAGCAATGAAGCCCGAAGAACTTGATGCAAAACTCAAGGAACTGAAAGAAGAGCTGTTCAACCTCCGTTTCCAACTTGCCATAAACCAGTTGGAAAATACCAACCGTATCGGCGAAGTCAAACGTGACATCGCCCGCGTCATGACCGTTCAGAACGAAAAGAACGCGTAAGGAGGCAGAACAATGGAAGACAGAAACCTCAGAAAGACCCGTGTCGGACTTGTTGTCAGCGACAAGATGGACAAGACCATCACCGTTGCCATCGAAGACAACGTAAAGCATCCGATTTACGGTAAGATTATCAAAAGAACCCTCAAAGTTCACGCCCATGACGAGAACAATGAGTGCGGTATCGGCGATAAGGTGATGATCATGGAAACCAGACCTCTCTCCAAGACCAAGAGATGGAGACTTGTTTCCATTATCGAGAAAGCCAAATAATCAAGGCGGCAGGAGGAAATTCGTAAATGATACAGCAAGAATCAAGAATGAAGGTTGCCGACAACACCGGCGCCAAAGAACTTCTGTGCATTCGCGTACTTGGAGGAACCGGCCGCAGATACGCCAGCATTGGCGACGTCGTTGTTGCTACTGTAAAGAAAGCAACTCCGGGCGGAATGGTCAAGAAAGGCGACGTTGTAAAGGCTGTCGTCGTTCGTACCACCCACGGCGTAAAGCGTGCAGATGGCTCAACCATCAAGTTCGACGAGAACGCAGCAGTTATTATCAAAGATGACCAGACTCCCCGCGGCACCCGTATCTTTGGGCCTGTCGCTCGTGAGCTTCGCGAGAAACAGTATCTGAAAATACTTTCCCTCGCTCCCGAAGTACTGTAAGGTAAAGGAGACAAAACGATGAATATCAAAACCGGAGATACCGTCGTACTTCTGACCGGAAAGTACGAGGAAAAGAAAGACAGCAACGGTAAAGTTCTTACCCACAAAGTAATTGCCGTATCCCCTAAGGAGAATAAGGTAATTGTTGAGGGTGTCAACACCGTTCACAAACACGTAAAACCCCGCAGACAAGGCGAACAGGGCGGTATCGTTGATACCAACGGCGCCATCTATGCCTGCAAAGTTGCTCTTTACTGTTCCGACTGCGGAAAAGGTGTAAGAGTAAAGCACGCCGAGAAAGACGGCAAGAAGATCCGCGTTTGCGCCAAATGCGGTAAAGAACTTTGATAAGGGAGGAACAGAATAATGCCCAGACTTAAAGATACCTATGTGCAGGAAATCGCTCCCGCCCTTATGCAGAGATTCTCATACAAGAGCACCATGCAGATCCCGAAACTGGAAAAAGTCGTTATCAACGTCGGTTCCAGTGAGGCCCGTGACAATGCGAAAATCATTGATAACATTATCGATGACATCACACTTATCACCGGTCAGAAGGCTGTTCCCACCTATGCCCGTAAATCCGTCGCAAACTTCAAGGTCCGTCAGGGCATGAAGATCGGCGTGAAGGTTACCCTTCGCGGCGACAGAATGTACGAATTCGTGGATAAGCTCTTCAACTTTGCCCTTCCTCGCGTCCGCGACTTCAAGGGTATCAATCCCAACGCTTTCGACGGCAGAGGCAATTATGCCCTCGGTCTGAAAGAGCAGCTGATATTCCCCGAGATCGAGTACGATAAGATCGACAAGATCCGCGGTATGGATATCTGCTTCGTTACCACTGCCAATACTGACGAAGAGGCACGCGAACTTCTTAAAGCTCTCGGTGCTCCCTTCGCAAATAACTGATAGGAGGTAAGACAAAATGGCAAAGAAAGCTATGATCCTGAAACAGCAGGCAGCTCCCAAGTTCTCTACTCGTCAGTACAACCGCTGCAAGATCTGCGGTCGTCCCCATGCTTATCTCCGCAAATACGGCATCTGCCGTATCTGCTTCCGTGAACTTGCCTACAAGGGCGAGATTCCCGGTGTCAAGAAGGCATCCTGGTAATCCGGCTTAACCGTAAACCCCAAACTATCGGAAGGAAATCAAGCTGCGGCCCGATTTAACCGCCGATAAGCCGCCGTCAACGAACGGCAGCAAGATTAAAATAAACTTGCATATGGAGGAAAATCAAAATGCAAATGTCAGACGTAATTGCCGATATGCTCACGAGAATCAGAAACGCCAATGATGCGAAACATGCTACCGTGGACATTCCGGCATCCAACATGAAAAAAGCTATTGCCGAGATCCTCGCAACCGAAGGCTATATTGCCGGTTACGAAGTGATCGAAGACGGCAAGCAGGGAGTGATCCGTGTCACACTCAAATATACCGGTAAGAAGCAGAAAGTGCTTCGCGGTATCCGCAGAGTATCCAAACCCGGTCTGCGTATTTACGCCGGCTGCGAGGATATGCCCCGCGTTATGAACGGACTCGGCATCGCTATCGTTTCCACCTCAAAGGGCATCATGACCGACAAACAGGCTCGTAAAGAGAAGGTTGGCGGCGAAGTGCTTGCCTTTGTATGGTGAGTAAGGAGGCAGAAAGATGTCAAGAATAGGAAGAGCTCCCATTACAGTTCCCGCCGGTGTTACTGTCACCGTTGATGAGAACAATGTTGTTACTGTTAAGGGTCCCCTCGGAACCCTTTCCGAAAAAATCAATTCCCGTATGACCATCAAGAACGAAGGTGCTGTTGTCCTTGTTGAACGTCCTACCGACGAAAAGGAAGACAGAAGTATGCACGGTCTTTCCCGTACACTCATCAATAATATGGTAGTCGGTGTGACCAGTGGATACAGCAAAGTCCTTGAAATCTACGGAACCGGTTACAGAGCCACCATGCAGGGCAAGAACCTTCTTCTTTACATGGGTCACTCACTTGTGAACGGAATGCCTCAGGCACAGTTCACTATTCCCCAGCCCGAAGGAATCACCTTCGAAGTTGCCGAAAAGGTCGTTCCCCCCACGATTACCGTGAAGGGTGCCAATAAGCAGCAGGTCGGTCAGGTTGCCGCTGTTATCCGCAGCAAGAGAGCTCCTGAACCCTATCACGGCAAGGGAATCCGCTATGCCGGTGAGAATGTCCGCCGCAAGGCCGGAAAAGCCGGTAAGGCCGGTAAATAAGGAAAGGAGTGAAGACAAATGGTATCAAGAAAAGATAAAAACGCTGCCCGT
>JAKSOD010000019.1 GCA_024405755.1 Clostridia bacterium | reverse complement strand
AAACGGCGGCTCCTGACCGCCGTTTTTGACGGGCTGTCTTAATGCGACAGCCCGTATAAAACTTATTCGTAATCCTTCCGTGACGTGATCGCACGGATCTCCTTCGCCACACGCCTCCGTTTGAACAGCAGCGCGTAAAACGCACGGTGGATATAACAGAACGGAAGCAGCACCGGGCATTTTTCAAGTACCGGATAACTGTTTTTCATCTCGGAAAGCGGCATAAATGCGCGTCTGAAAAAATACCCTGCTCTTCCCTCTTTTCTCACATCGGCACTGAGTTTGTTTTCTCCTTTTCCGTATATTCCTCCGCAGAAAAGAGCATCGTAATCCTTATCGGAGAGCATTTCTCCTTCACCGAAAATCGCCTCAGCAATGCTCAATGCCTTTTTTTCAAAGTTTTCAACTCCCGCCTTACAGAGGGCAGCGTCAATTTCTGCTCTGTCGACACCGTCTGCTGCAAATTTTCGGTTTATCAACCATATATCCGCAAAAGAGCGCAATCCAGCGCCGGAAGAATCGTAATGCTTGAAAATATGCGCAATAATGTAGGCATATTCTTCACCCACAGTCATTCGCATCTCGCTGCTTCCTTCACCGCCGAACGGACATAGTCTGTCCGTAACACCGGCAAAAGCCTTTCCGAGTGACTTTTTCGACGCAAACAACTGCTTGTGCATTTCAAAATTGAATATAGGCTCACGCTGATACGAATCGTGCACTTCTCCTTCTTCGGCGACACGGTAGCCGAGAAAAAGCATTATTTCTCTCACATCATCGCTTCTTGCAGGATCCACGAGAATATCGTAATCCGAAAACTCCCGCATTCCCACTTCACGCCATAAAGACTTGATCAGAGTGCCTTTCAAAGGAACGTAACTGATTCCTGCATCATCAAATCTACTGCTGACAGACTTCCATTCAGCATCAAAAAGAAGTTCGCGGCGCAGTGCCCTGTCTGCCGCCGCCGACCACGACGTACGCAAATTTTCGTCAAGAGACAGGTTTCTCGCTGCCCGCCATGCGGCGGCGGCAACTCCCTGACGTACGGCAAGGCGGAAAACGCGAAGCATATCCACTCCTTCGACCGCATTTTTCAGTTCGTCGGAGATTACTCCCCCGTCCGTTCCGCTCATCGCATCACGCATAAGAGCGATCAGTGCTCTTTTTTCTCCGTCTGTCGGACCGCTTCCATCACTGGATGGAACAATGATCTTTCTTCTCCAACGTCCCCGGCAGTGCCTGCGGACATATTTCATATATTCCGCGTCGGAAACCGGAATATATGTACCGTCTTTGTAATAGCCTTCCGCCACGGCAATGACCCAATCAAACGGAACTTTTTCGCTCACGGTACGATTGTCGCCGCAGGTCACGTAATGATCCTTCCGGACGCCTATTATACGGTGCAGCACAAGTTTCCCGTTCGGTCTGCGATAAAGCGGAAGCCCGTACCTCGGCAGTTTTCCGCTCACAGGTACGAGCCTGACAAGATCCTTGTTCTGATCGAGCATGGGAAGCATGCTGTCACCGTGTACCGCGCTGACAACAAAACCCTGCTCTTTGAGGACTTTTTCAATATTCGGGTTTGCAGTCACCTGCATCGTCATTCACCGATAAGACCGGCAGAACGCAGACGGTCCACTATGATCTTTACGTTTTTCCGCGCCGTTTCCGCGTCAACGTCGTATTTGCCGCAGAGTGCTTCCACAAGTCCGGCTTCGTCGGTGTCTTCACGCATATTCTCCATAATAAATGCCGCGGTCTTGTTCATACGTATCATTCCGTTAAAAACACGTCCTGCGTCACCTGCGGCAACGGCAACGTATTCTCCGTTTGCCGATGTGATAATAACTCCGTCTTTTAATTTCATTTTTTCAGTTCCTTCCCCGTTAATGTTGTATAGGAAAGCTGTGCCGCCTCGGCGGATATGTTACATCTGAGTTTCCACACGGGTATATCCCGTGCCATTTTGGCGACCATGGGAAGAACGCACGCCATTGCCGTCGGATCGTGGGGGCGGTACGTCTGCGACAAAAGAACAGGAAGAGCCTGTCCGACTTCGATCCGTTCAATAGAATTTGTTTTCGATCTTTCGATAAAGCAGATACCGTCCACCGGAGCCGAAATATTGCTTCCGAGTCCGTGCTTTCCCATCCACGGAGTTCCGTACACAATAGTCCCGCCGTCTTTCACTCTCAGCAGAGGCTTATCGTCATTCACCATGACGGCGTCAGCACCGAGCATTTCCCGCCAAAGTCGGGTATGAGTGGATTTTCCCGTTCCCGACGGAGCGGTGAACAGATACGCTTTCCCGTCAACTGCGATTGCTGACGAATGGAACAGTAATACCCCGTCGCGTGCTGCGCTCTCACAGTATTTTCTGTAAAATGAAAGATATTCAAGATATCCGTCCGGATAATCCGGACGGTCTGCATACTTTCTTTCATACTCTACGTCTTTCGCGGTGATAATGAAAGTTTCCCACGGATCAGCGTCTGTTTCAAATCCCGCGCAATGCCTTTTAATGAAACCGGTCCGGCAGCTTACCGCAACGGGAATACCGGCAAGTTCATATTTTCCGTAATAATTCTGCATCAATTATCAGAAATAGTATGGAGGAAGAGTGATATACGTCTGTTTTGTCGTTTCGGGTACGGCAGACGTTTCAAAGGCAGGGGTAGAATTCTCCGTCTCTTTGGTATCTGAAGTAACGGGAGGTTTATCAGAATCAGTTTCCGGAGGAGTCTTGGTATGCTCCTCTTTTCCCGTAACGGTAACATCAATAGGATCGTCAATAATCAAAGGATCTGCTGATGTTGCGGTACCTGAATCCGTCACGGCAGGATCAGAATCTTCTGTCGTCTTCTCCGACGCACTTGCCGACGAATCAATGGGATCGTCAAAAGATGTATCTCCTCCAAACGCTGTCGTATCGCTTTTGTCATCCGCTGCAGTACTGTCCGGCGTGTTTCCCGCATCAGACGTTCCGTCCGATAAAATGTTTTCGGACACTGCGGGATCATCAGTATGATTCCCGTCCTTTCCGCATGCAGAAAAAACCAAAAGACAAGCAACGACAATTATCAGTAATTTCTTGATTTTCACGGTGTTATCCTCCGAAAAGACTTTTTTCTGTTTTTATCCGGCATTATGCACGGTGTTATACGCCGCAGCCGACCTGCCGCAGCACCACAGCACCATACGGAACCATTTTTTCGATCGTTTTCTTTCGTCTATGACGAAGTATGTTTCCTTTACAATTCGTCCGGCAAGATATTGATATACATATTAATTATAATCTTTTTACAGAATAATGTCAATACTCATTTTTTCGTCATCATAGAAAAAAAGGGGGCTCACTGAAGTGATACACCCCGTGGTATCCGGTTCGATGACGGAAACACCGCCGTTTTGCCCTAAAAATTGAGTAAAATCCATCCTTGTTTCAAGGCAAAAACGCCAATGTCGCGTCAAACGCAGTGGCTCCTGACCACTGCGTTTGAGTGGCTGTGAAAAAGTATTGACTTTTTTACAGCCACCTGTCACTTCTACCATAATCAAGTTTAAATCATAAATCGATAGAAGTAATTGACGCACACGTATCAGAATAATTTGTTTCTGACCGAGTTTTGATTAATCTTAATAATAAATCGGATCGTCAGGTCCCGGGAACGGATCCCAAGGATTGCCGCTTGTTGCGATCACATCACTGAGAGGAAGATTCACGATCTCAATCTCAACAGATTCAAAAATTTCTTTCTTTTCCACTTGTATTATCTCCTTATCACTTATATTACATAAATCAAATCTATCAGTTCGTATACGCATCAGCAGACAAGCCGTAGTTGTAAAGTGCTTTTACAAGGTTTGCAACTTTTTCGTTCGGATTATTCTGCAATGCATAAACATATGCCGCAAGGCTGTATTCCAAAGTACCTACCCATGTTCCGTTGTCTTCAAAACGAATGGTAAACATGTTTGTCAGGTCGCAGGCTCTGACAGACCAGATATTGAATCTGTAACAGTTACCACCGTAGGGATAGACCTCGCCGCGGCTCAGCCAGAATTCAAGATCCTGCTCTTCTTCATACCATTCTCCGTTCAAATCCGTTCCCACGGTGATTCCGAAGTTTGCAAAATCGTCTGTGGAGAATCTGACGAAAATGGAGTTGTCAAAGTCGAAGTCTACTCCTGCTGCAAGTATCCTGGAAGTTCCGTTATACTCGGAGTTGGCTGTAAATTTCTTGGAAGAAGAAGAAGTCAGCGGTACAAATTCAGTCTGATCGGTCACACCTTCGTTTGCAAGGTGTTCAAGGTTATAACCACGGTATATCTGAACAGCCGCACCGTATTCGAGGATATCGGCGCAGAGAGTGTGCAGCGTACTTCCGACAGGAGTGCATTCCATCTGATACAGGAAATACTGACGTGCACTGTAATGCTCAACTCTGTCGTACTCAACCCCGTCAACATAAAGAATGATAGTCATATCATCACTGATGCACTGGGGAGTGATTACGAAATCAGAGAAAGTTGCAGGAGAATCGTGGCGATCACCGGTTCTCCATGACCGGTCGGTATCGATCAGAGTCTCTTCTCCGTGAGCTATGATTGAAAGTTGTATGGTCTCAAATTTATCAATCAGATCTGCGGTGATATCTGCATAGAAGTGCATTCTGAAGGTTTCACCGGATTCAAGGCTGATGATCGTTCTGTCGATTCTTGCAAGATAGTTGGAATAAGTCCCGTCCACAAGAGGATATACATATCTTGATCTGTCGTTGGGAATAGGAGCCAGATCAAGAGGATCGAGATTGACGTTCTCATAGAAAACCGTCTCACCGATCGCTTCGTTCAGTTCAACGGCGATCTTTCCGAAATACATATCGTCCTGGGTAGACAGAATGATTCCGATCCTGTTTTCCCACGCAGTCTGATTTGCTTCGGTCGCGGAATAGCCGAACCATTCAATACCGTCATTTTCAAGATAGTAAACGTTTGAAATTTTGTAGTTTGTTGCGATCTGATTGCTGGATCCGATAAAGCAGAGGAATGCACCTTCGCTGTATGGCTCGAGGTAACCGCCCGCAACACAGTTCTTGATCGTGGTGCTTTTGGAGTTTACATATGCAGCCAACTGAGATACGTAGGCTGCTCCCATAATGATACCGGTGTTGGTACTGTTTGTAAGTACAAGATAATTGTCACTGCCTGAACCGTAAGCATATCCGATAATACCGGCTGCATTCTTTTTTTCGGAGAGAATGTCGGCAGCGTTGTAACATCTGTCAATAATTACATGACTCTTATAATCCTTTTTGGAGGTGGTAGAACCGAGAATACCGGCAGCGTTTTCGCCAGTGACTGTAACATTTCCCTCGTTAATGCATCCGGAAATATCCGCCTTCGCCCCTACAAGCAAACCCAGAATACCGCCGCTGTTGCTTCCGCCGTTGATCTCACCGTAGTTGTTGCAATCAACGATCGTAATGCAATACTGTGCAGCATAAACATTATCCATACCGAAACGGGCAATAATGCCGCCCGCCACGTTGTTCGAACATGTAATATCACCGTAGTTTTCGCAGTCTGTGAGTTTCAGAGTCTTTCTCTGAGAATATCCCACAATACCGCCGGCAATATTGGTGCCGCTGATGTCACCGTAGTTCTTGCAGTTGGTGATCACAGTGTTGACTTCAAGAGTCTCGCTGCTGCTGATCATTGCAATAAGTCCGCCGACACGGCAATCAACATCAAGATTCGTATAGTTGATAACGTTTTCAATCGTAACGGAAGAAGCGGAACCGCTGTTCACGATCTGGTTGGCAAGAGAGCCTCTGAAAGTGGAGGAAGCAGATCTTGATCCATCTTTATCAACAATAGTCTTGGCAGTTCCATCTCCGCCGAGGATCAGATCCTTCACGACCGCGCTGCCGCCGAGTCCTGTGAACACGGGAACGGAGTTGATGATGGTATGACCCTTTCCGTCAAAAGATCCGGTGAAAGTCGAAGCATAAGACTCATCAAGAGTAATATCATTGGCAAGTTCATAACTGCCGGCAGGATCCATAGCAAGGAAGCCTTCAGCATCAGTTATAACGCCGCCTCCGATATGGCATCTGGTGCACTCGCCGCCAACGTAGTCATGTCCGAGAGCGGGAACAGTCTCGATATCGTCAGCGGTGATCTCGTTTTCACCGTCAGCATCGGAGAAGCATTTTCCGCAGAATTCGCACTCATAGTGAGCGGCAAGGCCTGCCTCGGTGCAGGTTGCGGTAGAGTCAACCATAGAAACAGTGTGATTTACGCCTTCGACCTCTCCGTAATACACTTCGAGTTCGGTGCAGAAGTATCCGGAATGACCGGACTTCTTGGTGGTATCCATGCCGTCAGTGGACTTGGCGGCGATCTGAATGAATCTGCCTTCCATAGTCTGGCAGAAATCTGCTTCAAAATAAACGATGTCGTTTTCGCAGTCTTCAGCAGCAACTGTCTCGTCAGTTATATCATTGCCGCAGTAAGCGATTTCCCAAACGATCTCATCGCCTTCAAGATGACCGACAAGAAGATCGAAGTCATCGGCGATAGCATCTGCGTGGAAGTAGATTCTGAAGCCTTTGACAGCAAAGTCAGCGGCAAACTCCCATCCAGCAAGGGTGAAGTACTTGCCGTTTGCAGTGACAGTACCATTGGCATCAACTCTCTTGGTGCCGGTGGTGGTTCTTGAGAACCACATGGCTCCGGAAGGAGAAGAGCTGAGTGCGGCATCGATATTACCGTCGCCTACGGCTGCCATACCATTGATAGACCAAGCCGTGTCTTTAATGGCACGCCCCCATTTGCCGTCGTTGTGCTGGTAGTTGAACTGGCACAGACCGCTTTCGCAGTAAGACAAGGGAGTGGTGTATTCATCGGTGTCATACTCGCCCATAGCGAATATGTTGTCGCCGTCTTCAAAACCGGCAACTTTGTCTATTGCTTCCTGGCTGAACTCGGTTACAGCCGCAGTGCTTTTGAACGCTGACTGATATGCAAACGCCGGAACGACGAGAGACACTACCATCAGCACGGTAAGCAAAAGACTTGTAAAGTGTTTTGCTGATTTGATGAATTTCATCAAAATATCTCCTTTTAAACAGATTCAGATTATAATCCAAAATTTTTACAATTATATTATAACAGAGTATCAAAGTCAAGTCAAGCAAGCTTGAAGAATTTTTATAAAAAAGAAAATATTTTTACCAAAAATTCCCGGAAAGGTGTTTTTCCTCCCCGGGATAATTAAATCCGTTATTTTGCGAGCATCATCACGAGTTCAGCAAGTTTTTCGGCATCAGAAAGCGTAATGAGCTGGCTGTCACGGTCAAGAAATGCAGCGCGGCAGTAATTACCTGCCCAACGGGTAACGACGAGTGTGCCGGACGTGCGTTTTCCATTTACGAAAGTGAATTCCGCACGGAAAATTTCATTCTCCTCAGCGTCTTCCTTTTTTTCGGTAAGAGATGTATCCGACTTGGCTTCCGTTTCTGCGAGAGCATCAAGTACGGCTTTGAACTTTTCGAGTTTTTCCTCACTGAGTTCCTTTCCCGCAAGATCCGTAAATACATCCGTATCGGCACCGTGAGTAATATTCACCCTCACCGTTTTACCGCCTGCGGTGAATACAGCCGACGAAATATCGTCGGTATCCGCGGAGCAGATCTCTGCGGGACGGATCTCTGTCAGTTTTGCGTCGAAGAGTCTCCCGAAAAATGAGGAATAATAAAGAGTATAAACAAGAACAGAGTCACCGGTCCGCACATAATAGTTCTCATCAGGATCTTTTGCGCCGAAATACAGATCGAAGTTCTTCCCTACGGTAATTTCCGCAGACGATTCCGATGAAGTATCGGTTCCCGAATATCCGACTCTCATGCGAACGGGATCGTCAAGGCCAAACCTTTCCTGCTCCGACTTGTCATATGAAACGCACTTCATAAGATACATATAGGTGAGAGCGTTTTCCATTTCTTCGGAAAAAGCGGATGAAACAGGGAAACGTTCCCCCCCGTTCACGGAAAGTGACCATGTATATGCATCGGAATAATAATCGGGATCTCCGGACGGAAAGCGTGTATAAACATATTTATCACCGTTTCGGGTAAATTCGAGAGATGAAAGAGACGATGCGGTGAGAGTCGGCAGTGTGTCGAAAAGGATCATATCGTTTATGGTAATGTTTATGGCTTCAAAAACCGAAGGATCCACCATATACACCGACGTGGGCACATCTGCCGATGAAAAATAATACATTCCGTTGAAAGTATTCTTTGAACCTACCCGGTAAGTCTCGCTTTTTCCGTCGGAAAAGCCGAAAACGACCTCTCCGGCAGGTTCTGCCAGACCGTAATCCGCGAGTTTATCCTTTGCAACGTCAAGCCTGTAATCGGACGTTCTGCCGATAAAAGCCGACGCAAGAGAGGAAAACTTAGAGTTATCAAGAGGAACCGTTTCGTTTTCATCCCAAATCCAACGGTCAGATGAATCGTTAAGATGAAAAGAAATCCCGGTTATTTCCGTTTTCTCCTCTCCGTCATCCGTCTTTGAAGTACGTCGGGTGCGGATCGTGATATTTGTCAGATCGTTGGGATCAAGATCCGCGGCGGTGTACGTTTCATCTGCCGCAGTATCTTCCCCGCTGCCGTCGTCCGCGAACATTTTCGTGCAGAGGAAATATCCCCCCGCAAGCAAGGCAAGAACGGCAAGCATTATTATCAGTTTTTTTGCGCGTTTCATTTTTTCACCAAATCCAAACAATTACGGATCATCAGCGTCTGCGCCTGTAAATCCAGTATGCAAGACCTCCGGCGATCACGATACCCGGAATCGCAAAGATCAGAATATTTCCCCAAAGATTAGTCTGAGCATCCGAAATCGTCAGCGTGTTTGCAGTCATCTCAATGGCGGAAATCTCGGGAAGTGAAGATTTGTAACCTTCCTGCATCCAGTTCAGCATACTGCAAAAGCAGTAAAAATTTCCGCCGTTCGTCCCATAGAGGAACGTATCGGCTGCAAATTCGGCGGATGCAACCCATACGAAACGCGATTCGCCTTTTTCCGCTGCCGCCGCAAGGATAAATCCGTGAGGATCTCCGTTTCCCGCAGCAGTCACGGCGTATGCTTTTTCGGAAGTGGTCAGCAGTTCCGTAACGGTCACTCCTTCGGCACCTTCAAATGAGATGCCGTGTGCGTTCGGGACAAGGGCGGTATATCCGGTTTCCACAAAATCGGCAACTGCGTTGTGATCCGACGAAACCGTCGGATAGATATACTGAGGAGTGCGTGAATAGTGCTTGGAGGAATCCCCCTCATAGACCGTTCCTTCGACTGCGCTCATACCGATATGAGCGGTAACGGCGGAAAGATTCTCAAATCCCGCCGCCGCAGGGGAAGTCACAAGCATCACATTTCCTCCGCCGTCAACATAAGCAATGATTTTTTCCGCCTCAGCCGCGGTAATGTCGGAGGCAGGATTGTTGATGACAAGGCAGGTACAATCCGCCGGGATCTCACCGTCTATGGCGATATTGAGCGATGAGCAGTTCACCCCTACATTTCCAATGTAACTGTCCTTGACAAGAGAGGCAAATTCCGATTCCCCGTGTCCCTCAAGAGTATAGAGTGTCGGCACGAAATCGGCACATACATATTCGATCGCGCCGGTTATCATATTGTCACCGGCAAAAAACTCGGTTGTCTTGTACTGCGTGAATATACTCGGATAGTACTGATAATACATATTCAGTTCTTCCGCAGTCATTTTCCCGATGTATTCATTGTAATAGTACATCAATTCGTAAAAATCAATGACTTTGAATCGTTTCGCACCCTCGACGATAATGCTGAAATTATTGAGTTCGGCGTCGGTATATTTGCCGACGAAGTTCGGCTCCGCCACGGGATCGACAACTTTCAGCGAAACCTTGTCCGAAAGGGCAGGATAACGGTCAAGGAAATTCCGGATTTTATCGTTTTCCTCTCCCCCGGAGCAAAGATACCAGATGGTTACCGGAGTATCAAGTCCGCGCAGATATTTTTCCGTAGTTTCGGAAAGAGTGTACATATTGTTCGGAGAAGTGTCAAGCACCGTGATATCGGACGGCAGCGACGCCACGATAAGATTTACGACGATCAGCACCGCAAGCAGTATCACTGCCGCGGCTACCGTATATATGCTGAGTTTTCCTTTACGGTTAAATACGGCATTTTCATTTTTAACGGCAAATTCGTTATTGTTATTCATTTCCGGCACCTCCCGTCATGCCCAACGGCGGTGGTCAAAGGACTGCACCGACAGGAATACGAAAAATACAACGGCGGATATAAAATAGACCACAGCGGTCAGATCGAATACTCCGTAGACGAAATTGTAGAAACGGTCAAAGATCGCAAGATAGTCCACGACCTTCGGGAAAAGTCCCTCAAACTTTTCCGCATCAATAATATAGAACACGCAGGTCGGGATCACTCCGAGAGCCGCAGTTCCGAGAGCAAGCAGAGGACTTTTTGAGAGCAGATAAACTATCAGCGCAAGAAGGGCGGCGACGACAAGGAAAGCGATAAAGGACACCATGGCGTCGGTGGGTATGATCGAAACGAGCAGACTCATGGCGTACAGGGCAGCACTGATACCTATGCCGAGGACTGCGGCGATCACCTGGCTCTCCGTGAGAGATGACAGGAACATACAAATTGCAATCAGAGCGCAGCCGAGAAGGAAAAAACCGAACAGAGTAGCATACACAGTGCCGAAACTGACCGTGCCGAATGAACTCAGCAGGAGCGGAATTACGGCGATCCCGAGACAACCGATACCGAATACGGCTGTCATGGCAAAATACTTGCCGAGGACGATCGAGGTCATATTCAACGGCATGGAATAAAGCAGCTGATCCGTACGTGCGCGTCTGTCGTCGGACATTGAACGCATGGTAAGGATAGGTATGAACAGAACAAGCAGAATACTTTCAAAGCCGAGAACATTCTCAAACATTGCGGATGCGGAGATAAGGCACTCCGCCGTGGTGAGTATCCCGCAGGAGAGAAACAGTGCTCCGAGAAAAATATATCCTATCATATTTATAAAATATGATTTGAACTCACGCCTGAATACCGCAGTCATTCTCCGTCGCCTCCATTCTTCCGGGCACTGTCACGGGTGTCGTCTTCTTTATCATCTTTTCCTTCCTCGGCATCTTCTTCGTCAGCATCATCCGAAGACGAAAACAGAGGTTTGTAATCGTCAAAAATTGGAGTATATTCCTCACTTCCGGACTTTTTCTTTCCGAATACTTTTTGAAATGCGGATTTATCCGTTCCTTCATACTCTTCTTCCTCTTCCCCGTCATTCTGCTTCTGAGTCAGTTCAAGGAATATGGATTCGAGAGTCGGATATCTGATTTCCATAACGGGAAGTCTTGCTTCCGCCAAAGCACCTGCCACATTACGTCTCAGATCCTCACTTTCCGAATCGCAGTCGGCAGATGTAAGACGCACGGTAACGATGCCGTTTTCTTCCCCGATCTCCTCTATCTTCGCGCAGGAAACGCGGGACAGTACTTTTCTTACTTCGTCAGAGGAAGAATACAGTTTAACGACAAGTCCGTTTTCGCGGATCGCCGTCTCTTCAAGGCTGCCGAGACTCTCGTCGGCAACGAGTCTCCCCTCGGAAATGATCAGCACGTGATCGCAGATCTCACTGATCTCCGCAAGGATATGGCTGCTTATGACGACCGTCTTTATCTTTCCGAGGCTCTTTATCAGTTCGCGGATCTCTATGATCTGCTTGGGATCGAGTCCGACAGTAGGCTCGTCAAGAATGATTATATCGGGATCCCCTATCATTGCCTGGGCAATTCCCACTCTCTGTCTGTAACCTTTGGAAAGATTGCGGATAAGGCGATTTCCCACATCAGTCAGTCCCGTCAGACGCATAATGTCCCTGATCTGTCTGAAACTTTTTTCATAAGGCACCCTTTTAGCTTCCGCCACAAAGACGAGGTACTCCTTCGGAGTCATATCCTCGTAAAGAGGAGGCAGTTCGGGAAGATAACCGATACACGCTTTCGCCTCGAGCGGCTCCTCGAATATGTCGTGACCGTTCACAAGTACTTGTCCGGATGTGGCGGCAAGGCATCCCGTGATTATATTCATTGTGGTTGATTTTCCGGCACCGTTCGGTCCCAGAAGTCCGTAGATTTTTCCTTCATCAATATTAAAAGAAAGATCTCGGACGGCGGTGTGATTCCCGTATTTCTTCGTCAGGTGTTTGACTTCAATCAAAATTCAATACCTCCGTTTCGTTTTTCTCACGGTTTTTATGACGATAATATAATATGATATACCATAACACCGTTCTGTGTCAAGCAAATGATGTAAAATTGATGACAAACTGATTAAATTTATAAGGGGGTGTTAAAACACTCGTTCCCGAGTTTTTAACACCCCAAAAATGCTGATTTTTATTTTGTTACGTTTCGGTCAGAACAGTAAACCGTATAGGTGCCGGAGCCGGAATCCCAGCCGTAACCCTTCGGCAGAGCTGCCCATTCATCAGCAGTCCCCGCGAATTTTATTTTCACGAGAGACGTACATCCGCGGAAAGCGTACTTGCCTATGCTCCCGGAAACCGAGATTTCCGTAAGTCCCGTGCAGCCGTCAAAAGCGTAATCTCCGACTTTCGTCACCGAAGCGGGAAGAGTAATTTTCGAAAGACCGACACAGCCTTCAAAAGCATAATCTGCTATAGAGCAAACGCTTCCGTCGTCCGGTATGACACTTGTGCGGCAACCTGCGATCACAGCATTATCCTCAATTCTTATCAGGCAATTTCCGACCGAGCAGAATGCAGAATTGTCATTGCTTACCGTAATTGAGGTAAGTGCCGTACATTCACGGAATACTCCGTTACCGATATTCGATACTCCGGAAGGAATTTGGATTTCAGACAGTGCGGTGCAGCGGTAAAACGCAAGACCGCCGAGAGTCAGGAGAGAATCCGGAAGTTCAACGGAGGAAAGTTTTGTACATCCGCTGAACGCTCCCTCTCCTATGGCAGTAACGTTTTCGGGAATTCCGATCTCTTCAAGTTTCGTACATCCGCAGAACGTATAGTTTCCGATAGTCGTAAGTCCATCGGGAAGAAATACCTCACTCAGCAAAGTACAGGAGTTGAACAGATAATTTCCGAGGACAGTCACCGACGAGGGAAGGGTAATGCTTACTAATCCGGAACATTCATTGAAGGCGTAGTCGCCGATCTCCGCGATGCCGGAAGGCAGCACAATACCCGTAAGTCCCGTGCAGTTGCCGAATGCCCACGCGCCTATGGACCTGAGCGATGCGGGAAGATAGACCGATTCAAGTCTTGTGCAGTATCTGAACGCATAGGATCCGATACTCTCTACTTCAGCGGGGACTGTCATATTCAGAAGAGACGTGCAGTTATAGAACGAATATGCCCCCACCGAGGTAATATGTGAAGGTAGTGTCACTACACAAAGATCGCTGCAGTTATAGAAAACGGAATTGCCGATGGCGGTCACGCTGTCCGGGATCGAAATTCCTTCAAGAGAAGAACAGCCGTAAAACGCTCTGTCACCGATCTGTTCCAAACCGGAAGGCAGTGTGATACCTGTGATTGACGAACATCCGCTGAATGCGGAATTCCCGATCGATCTGACTTCACCTCCGATAGTGACCTCGGTAATGTTATTGCAGTTGTAGCAGATATTCGCGGGCACCGACTGTCCTCCGAACACCACGGAGGACAGACCGGAAATATTGAGAAATACAGTATTAGTTGCGGGAGAATAATCGGAATTGTAAATTACCGTTTCAAGATTCGTGCAGTTATAAAAGATCTGACTTCCTATCTTCGTCACCGACGAGGGTATAGTCATCTCCGTAAGTCCGGAGCATCCGTTGAACGCTCTCAGACCAATCGACGTCACGGTTTGGGGAATCGAAATGGAAGTAAGATAGTCACATCCCGAGAAAGCACGTGCGGAAATACCGGTCACGGTCTCATTGTCGGGAGAAACGGAGGGGATCACGATTCTTTCTTCGGCACATTCCCGGACACCGCTGACATTGCACGTACCGTCTCCGTTGGAAGTGAAAAGAAGTATGTAATCGGCAGAATCCCATACGGCATAAAGTGTCAGATTGCCGTTTACGTCAACAGTATCGCCGTCACAATAAACTGCCTCACCGTCCTCAGTCAATGCCCAACCGGCAAACAGATATTTTTCACGGGTGAACACATTTGCGGGGAGAGTTACGGACGAGCCTTTCGGAACTGTCAGAGGCTGCATTTCACCGGCACCGTCCGCGGAGTCAAACGTAACGGTGCAATTCTGCGATGTGTTTTTCCTCCATACGGCGGAGAAAGTCACGGTGCTTCCTGAGGGAGCGGCCACCTGGCTTATACTCTGACCGTCGTAACAGATCACGGGCTGCCAGCCGTCAGGCTGACTTCCTTCGACAAAAAATCTCACCATTCCGGAGGCACTTCCGTCTGCCGAATAGCCGACGGCTTTTGCGGAATCCACATTAACCGACAGATTCCAACCGACGAAAGTGTAACCCGATCTGCGAAAAGTGCAGGTTGGAATGCTTTTCGCCGTATCGTAAACGAAGCGAACATTCGTCATTCTTCCGCTTCCGCCGTTTGAAGCAAAAGCCGCAGTAAATGAGCCGGCTTCCCAAACGGCAAAAAGATTCACCGTTTTCCCGGATTTGCCGAGATTCATGACTTTTGCCCTGTCACGGTACACTTCATTTCCGGAGGAAGACAGTGCCCAGCCGCAGAAACTGTATCCGGGACGTTCGAACGCGACTCCCCTGAGGGAAACGATCGAGTTCACAGACGCGGTCTGAGAATACATTTTGCCGTCAGCGCCATTGGGTAAAAAACGTATCTGATACGAATTTACCGCAGCGGACGTTCCTACGACCATACCTGCAAGAAGCAGAGCAAGCATAAAAAATGCCGCCGAACATTTGAGTATTTTTCTGATTTTCATTTTTTACTCCTAAAAAACAGAATATTAGAAAAGAATAAAAAAATTAATAATAAAACCTGGTTTGTTTTTTTATTATATCATCTATTTATTTATTTGTCAACTGATTTTCTTTCTTAAATGGAAGGACGTGTTGTACGACGTATCGCGAATTATTTAATTGAAAAAGGGGCTGTCTCACTTACGTGATCCAGCCCCGTCAATATCGGTTCGCTAAAACAATTCGCCGTTTTGACACTGAAAAAATCTGAAATTCTTTTATTTATGCCCCAATCACAGGATATTGCTCAAAAGCGGCTGCTCCTGTCTGTTGTTTTTGATATCCTGCATCCTCCGGCAACATACGGAAACCATATTTTAAAATGTGCCAGCGACGTTATCTGCGTTTTTACATCCCAACCATGTGAGCCATATCGGAGAGCATACTTCCGACTCCATCCATGGCGCGTCCCGCACGTCGGATCATCCTTTTCATTTTTACGGGACGGGAATTGTACGCAGCCGCAGTAACTCCCGCAGCGGCAATAACGACGGCGCCCGCAGCCGCCATAGTTGTGACAGTCTTCTGTTTTGCAGTCATCTTCCGTTTCTCCTTCATAATACGAATAGTATTAGTATCGGCATTTTGCTACCGAAACATAGTATTTACAAAAATGAGAACGGATATACGCTTTTCAGATGAACATCTGCCCTGCAGTTTTACGGACGGTGTGCCTCAGCGCGCGCGCTGCTACTTCAAGTCCGTGTTTACGCTTACGGTATGCTCCGGCTCGGGAAATATCGATAAGTTCCGCACATTCACTGACAGATCTGCCTTTTATGTAATGCCAGAAAAGTACCATCTTTGTTTCCGTGTCGCATCTGAGAGATTCAATAAAACTCCTGACTCCGAACATACGGGTTCGCAGAAGCGTTCCGTCAAGATCTCCTCCGTCAAATCCTGAATACTCTTTTCCTTCTCCGTCAAGGCAGACAAATCCGGTGTTTCCTCCGCTTCCCGACATATATCTTCTCTCATACTCGGCACAGTTAAGCATACAAAGTCCCGTACGGTAACTGCAAAGATAGTCTCTCGCTTTTTCAAGTTCTTCCGCAGTCACGTCCGACGCAAAACGCTGACCGGAACGCTCTTCATTTTTTTCTTCTCTTCCCGGTTCACTTCCGTATTTGTTTTCATATTCACAATAGTTTTCTTTATCCGTTCCGATTACGCCCATACGCTTCACCTTCCGTTCTTCATATCCGTTTTCGAACATTTGTTCGCTGTTTTTTCACACGCGCCGCAGCGCGCAAATAACAAATCACAGTCTGATACATTCTGATCCGCTCACCGTCACACTGCGTGTCTTGTCATGCCGAGTTCGCGCAGCAATTCAATAGTTCCGTTCATCTCGCAAACCCGCAATATTTCATCAATCTCCATCTCATTTACGCAATTTTTGCACATACTGCTTCCTTCTGCGTCCTCACAGAATTCCTCTCCTTCCGGTATTCTTCTGCCACAGAACGCACATTCTTCTCCGGATATTGCATGTGTACCGTATCCCTCGTCCATGTCGCCGCAGCAACCTTCATAACAGTCAAATAGTTCGCTTTTTTTACTCATTTTCCTTCTTTTTTGCCCTGATTGGGTAAATCTCCTTTTTTCTTGATATTTTTCGTCTTTTTTCGTCACACGGTGCGTAAAATTAATACGGAAACCGTTGACAAACAAAAACAAATGTTCTATAATAATTCTGCGGGAATCGGAATAAGTTTTCGCTTCCGTATCCCTTTGCTCAGGATTATATCACATTTTTGCCATATTGTCAATACTTTGTTTCGCATTTGCGAAATATTTTTTGAGGTGACGCATGAATTACTCCGTTCTTGAACGCTTAATGGCTGCCAAAGGCATCACCGCATACCGTTTAGCCAAGGACACCGGTATCGCATTTTCTTCATTGTCCGATTGGAAAAAAGGACGTTCATCCCCAAAAGCCGACAAACTTGCGCTGATAGCCGATTATTTTGAAGTTCCGGTGGATTTCCTTCTTGATCAGCAGCGTCAGAATCGTTCCGGAGGAAAACTTCTTTCTGAAAGTCTTGTTCCTCTTATCGGTGAGATACGCGCGGGGAGTCCCATTATCACCGATCAGACACTTGAAGGTTACGAACTCGCTGATCTTGACGACGGCGGTTCTCCCGACGACTACTTTTTCCTTCGTATTCGCGGAGACAGTATGAAGGATATAGGCATGGTGAACGGATCCGTCGTTCTTTTTCGGAAGCAGCAGTACGCCGACAACGGTCAGGTAGTCGCTTGCCTTGTCGGAGGTGAATCCGCTACGGTCAAACGCTTTCACCGTGAGGGCAGAAAAATCCTGCTTATGCCCGAAAACCCCGAATACCGTCCCATTGAGATTTCCCCCGTTGATTTTGAGACAGGGGATGCACGCATTCTCGGCGTTGCTACCGAGATCAAGATCAAACTCTGAATACTTAAGGAACACAAAAATGACTATTATCAGCGTAAATGACCTTTGCCTCTCTTTCGGACCGAAGGATCTGCTGCAAAATATTTCTTTTTCCCTTGAACACAACGACCGACTCGGAATCGTCGGACCAAACGGATGCGGAAAATCCACAATGCTTTCCCTTCTTCTCGGACGCGAAGAGCCTACGTCGGGAACGATTTATATCGCCAAGGAAACTACTGTCGGAATACTCACTCAGGAGGGCGCATTTGAAGTTTCCGAAGAACTCGGAACGACCGCCTTAGAACAGATGTACGGAGCATTTCCCGAACTCATATCCGCCGAAAGAAGACTTGATGAACTCTCCTCGTGGCTCGAACGTCATGCGGACGAATCCGATACGGAAAAGCACGCGTCTATCACACGCGAATACAGTGAACTGCACGACAGATACGTAAGAGATAACGGTCTCGTCTTTCGATCGCGATGCCGTTCGATTCTTGAAAGAATGGGATTTGATCCCTCTGCCATGGATCAGCGCGCAACATCTCTTTCCGGAGGTCAGCGTACACGCCTTGCCCTCTCACGTCAGCTTTGCCGCGAGCCTGACATTCTGATGCTCGATGAACCGACGAACCACCTTGATGCGGAGACACTCGGCTGGCTTGAAAATTATCTGTCAACTTATTCCAAATGTATTATTGTCGTTTCCCACGACCGTCGTTTTCTTGACCGTGTCACTAACAAGACCCTGCTGATCGAACACAAACACGCCAAACTCTACCGCGGCGGCTACACCGCCTGCGCCGAACAGCGCAAGACAGACCGTGAGATCTACGAAAAGCATTACAGGGATCAGCAAAAAGAAATAGCACGTCAGGAAGCATATATCGAACAGCAGCGGAGGTGGAATCGCGAAAGAAATATTATTGCCGCAGAAAGCCGTCAGAAACTTCTTGACAAAATGGACAAACTCGCGGCACCGGAGAAAGACGAAAAAACAGTGCAGATGCGATTCACCTGCGGGATACCTTCCGGGAACGACGTCATAGAACTGAGGCACGTGGGATTCTCATACGCCATAGGTTCACGGCTTCTTCAGGACGTTAACTTCAAAGTCAAACGCGGAGAGAGGGTGTTTATCGTCGGTCCGAACGGATGCGGAAAATCCACTCTCATAAATCTTCTTATGGAGAAACTGCACCCGACCTCAGGCGTCATCGATTTCGGACACAATCTGCAAATCGGATATTACGATCAGGAAAATCAGAATCTTAACGAGGAAAACACCGTTCTCGAAGAACTGTGGGGGCTTTATCCCACAATGAAAGAACATGAAGCGAGGGGCGCACTCGGAGCATTTCTTTTCCGCGGAGACGATGTGTTCAAAACCGTTTCAGTGCTCAGCGGCGGTGAGAGAGCACGTCTTACTCTCGTAAAGCTTATGCTTTCAAAAATGAACACCCTGATACTCGACGAACCTACGAATCACCTTGATATCGGCTCCCGTGAGGCTCTTGAAGACGCTCTGACCGGATTTGAAGGTACGCTTATCTGTGTTTCTCATGACCGTGCCTTTATTGACGCACTTGCCACTCGGATCATAGGATTTGACTCAGGACATCACGTATATGATATGCAGTCATCTGCCCCGGGAAAAGCGTGGGAAGAATGGATGACATATTGCTCTTCCGCCGCAGGCGAAGGGGCGGGATCCGCTGGAAATGCCGGAAATAACGGGACTTCGTCTGCCGCCGCGCAGCCAAACAATAAGGAACTTTATCTCAGAAGCAAACGTGAGGCTGCCGAGGCAAGAAAAGCTGCGGCACGTCTCGAACGTCTGAGGCATGAACAGACGGAACTTGAAGCGGAGCTTGAAAAACTTAATGCGGAACTCTACGGGGATGCCGCCAGCGACTATATACGCGCCGCCGAAATAAACGATCGGATTGAAAAAGTCGAAGAACGTCTTCTTGAAATTTACGAAGAAACGGAAGAATAAAAAACAGTATTTTCATGCAAAGTGCTCATTGAGTATTGAAAAACGAGGAATTTTGTAGTATTATTATCATAATAAAGAAAATGAAAGGCGATCACCGTGAAATACAAAACCGAACTTCACTGTCACACCCGTGAGGTGTCAAAATGCGGAAAAGCATCAGCCGAACAAGCTGTGGAATGTTACGTAGCCCACGGATATACCACGCTCGTACTGACGAACCATCTTTCCAGATTTACTTTCAACAACCGCCGTTTCGGAGATATGTCCGCTCATTCATGGGACATCAAGATAAGCCATTTTGTAAACGGATACAAACGTCTGCGTGAACTTGCCGGAGACAGACTGAATGTTCTGCTCGGCTGCGAACTACGCTCGAATCTCAACGAAAGTGATTATCAGATCTATGGTGTTACGGAGGAGTTTCTCCGTTCCATGCCGGATATGTACGATATGAAAATATCCGAGATCTCCGCTGCCGTACGTTCAGCGGGACTTCTGCTTGTGCAGGCTCACCCTTTCCGGAACAATATGTGCGTTACGGATCCATCTCTGCTTGACGGAGTGGAAGTATTCAACGGCAACCTGAGACACAACAACCGCAACGAGATCACCCGTATGTGGGCGGAAAAATTTGATCTGATAGAGACTTCCGGAGGTGACAACCACAGCTCCACCGAAAATTCCGACTGTGCCGGTATCATCACCGACGAACCCATTACATCAAACGAACAACTCCTACGGATCCTCCGTTCCCGCGAATACGAACTCATCCGTTACGGAGACCTGCCTTATTGACATCACACAAGTCAGAAAATAAAACATCCATTCCAAGCTATAGGTGTCATATCTGCCTATGACAGACTAAAAACAAGAATATAATCTCTAAGGAGGAATACCGGATGGAAAGCAAAATCAGAGTTACAATCTGGAATGAATTCAGACATGAAAAAGAAAAAGAACGCATTCGCGCCATTTACCCAAACGGTATGCACGCAGCAATAAGAGACTATCTCATTCAATATCCCGAACTTGAAATCACTCTTGCTGCTCTTGATGATCCCGATCAAGGGTTGCCGGACGAGATTCTGAACAACACCGACGTCCTCATCTGGTGGGGGCATATGCACCACAAGGAAGTCAGCGATGACCTCGTTACAAAGATCCAGCGCAGAGTCTATATGGGAAAAATGGGATTTATCGCTCTGCACTCCTCTCACCATTCCAAACCTTTCCGTGCCATCGTCGGCACGTCGGGTAATCTGACTTGGGGACGTAATCAGAAAGAAATCGTGTGGAACCTTCTTCCTACTCACCCCATTGCCGCAGGTATTCCGCAGAATTTTTTCATTGAATCGGAAGAACTTTACGCCGAGCCTTTCTTCGTTCCCCAGCCTGATGAACTCATTTTCGGAAGTTGGTACGAAGACGGTTATATCTTCCGTTCCGGAATGACGTTTCTGCGCGACTGCGGACGCATCTTCTATTTTCAACCCGGTCACGAAGAATGCCGTTCGTTTTACAATCCTTACGTTCTCCGTATCATCTACAACGCCATTCACTGGACAAAACCCACAACTCCCGGATATGAGTGGAAAGATCACTGCCCGCATCCCGTTGCGAATTATGACGATATTGCCGCCGCAGGAAAACTCAAAGGCAATATGTGCTACACCGTGTTCCGCGAACTCGGCATCACCACAGAAAATAAAGACTGAAAATTACATCAGCTTACCGCTGTTCCCGCGGCAAAACTGCTCCATTTCGCGGCAGTAATACGCTCGGTTCATATATCCGGAAACAATGAACATGAACATTGTTTCCGTTCTGAATCCTTTCCCACAATTAAGTAATTCAACGGGAGATTCCAAAATGCCGCGGAATGCTTTACATCCCATTTATCATATTCTTGCTTTATTCGCTTTACAAATCCGTTTTTTCTGGTATTATTTATTATAATGAAACGGGAAGGAGGCGGACCATAAGTTGGATAACACAATAAAAAAACGCAGGTTGTTTTTCCTGGCGTCGGCAAATGCATTATTGGTCTTTTTCATACCGGTTTTCATTTTTTACAGACGTATTGCGGAAACTCCCGTGGGATCTCTGCTTTTTTCATGCCGCTTTCATGATCTGCTTCATCTGTACTGCCCCGCCTGCGGCGGCACGAGGGCTATTGATTCACTGCTTCGCCTTGACATCATATCTGCACTGAGGCAGAATGTGTCTGCGGTGATTCTTGCAGCGGGATTGGTTTATTTGGATATCCGCGCTATTGCGGCAGCCATCAGAAATGAAGACCGGATTTTCCATATTGACAAGAGCATCTTGTGGGCATATCTTGCGTTTGTTATAGTATACGCCATCGTGCGTGATATACTTCTCGTATGTTTTTCTGTGGACATCACCGGGGATTTCCTTTGATTTCCGAATGTGACTTCGGCATTTTTTCGGGATCATACCTGATATCATACTACTTTTTTCAAAAAGATGGTGTAAAAAACTCGTTCACGAGTTTTTTACACCATCCAATTTTTGTTATAAGGAGGAGACGGCATACGCCGCTCACATTACCTCAATAACGGTAAACAGACTTATTTGCCTGCCTTGAGATCGTTCTCGTACTTTTCGATCATCTTTTTGACCATCTGACCACCGATGGATCCGGCCTGACGGGCAGTGATGTCACCATTGTAACCGTTGCTCAGAGTAACGCCGACTTCGTTGGCGGCCTCCATCTTGAATCTTTCGAGAGCGTCCTTTGCTTCGGGAACGAGAGTCTTGTTGCTTGCCATTTTGTTTTCTCCTTGTTGCGGTCTGTTCCGGAATTCCTCATGGCTCCGCCGCATATTCAGTCTTTGGACAAATGCGGTTTTTCAGGGCTTCGTGACGTTATGACGATCAACCGTCCCGCTTTGCGGTACCCACGGGCACCGCTTATCTACGCCACTTTCCGCCTTACGGTTCCTTTTTTCGGTAATACGCGGGCAGTCCGCTCATCTATAATAAATTGAGCCCGCGCGCCGCGTAAAACAGCCTTGATTGACCGCCGCTTCATACCGCTCGCGTTCTCTGCTAATATTGTTGACATCATACCCTTATTTATGAATGGCAATTTATCACTTTGTTTTTTGCCGTCTTATTGCGAATTCGTTTAAGGCAACACTTCCGCAAAAACATTGACTTTTTTCGACATTTTTATTGCGTTTCTATTGACACATTGTCGAAAAAAGTTTATAATTTTTGTGACGCAAACAAATATTATTCTGCTGAAAAGGAGGTCTTTTCTGTGAGTTCTCTTTGGCGAAGCAAACACAAGCAAATTGAAAACAGGATCGCGGAAATGCCGCTCGGCTCAGTTTTCGTAATTTTTGATTTTTCCGATCTTGCTGATCCGAAAACAGTATCCAAAACCATGACCCGGCTGCTTGAGGCAGGCGTGATAGAACGCGTGATGCGTGGAGTCTTCTGGAAACCGGATCCGTCTGTTCCGTCACCGTATCCCGACCACGTTGCCCACGCGATCGCAAGAGAAAACGTGTGGCAGCTCGTTCCCTGCGGTGACACCGCGCTTCATATTGTCGGTTTATCCGAGGATACTCCGAATGTCTGGACATACGTTACTGACGGCACGTACCGCAGTTACTCATATGACGGAAAGATGATCTGCTTTTTGCACAGCTCCGGAAAAGCATTCCGCGCAATGTCCGAAAAAACCGCTTTGCTTGTTCAGGTGATCAAGGCGTGCGGACCTAAAATGCATCTGACCGATGACTATACCGCTAAAATCAAGGCGTTTTTCTGCAAACCCGACGAACAAAAACAAATACTTAAAGAATCACGCCATGCAGCCGAATGGATCGAAAAAGTCATTCGCACGATTTTCGGTAAAAAAGAAACGGTCTGACACTTGAATTTAATTTAAACCATCAAAAAGGATTTTTTTTATGATCACGACAGTTCTCAACGGCGCAATGTTCGCCGCAATGGTCCGCGGCGGTGCCGCAAATCTTAATCGCAGCCGCGCAGAAGTCAACGACCTGAACGTCTTCCCGATCCCTGACGGAGATACCGGGGACAATATGTTCATGACAATAGATTCGGGAGCAGGTGCCGTCACCGATGACGAAGGCTCCATTGAGGAGATCTCCTCGGTAATTGCCAAGGGAATGCTTCTCGGAGCACGCGGTAACTCCGGCGTTATTCTCTCCCGCATTTTTGCTGGTATCGCCCGAGGTTTTGCCGGTGCGTTTACTGCAGATGCTAACAAACTCGGCGAAGCCTTTGAAAGCGGAGTCAGGGAAGCATACAACGCCGTTTCCGTACCTGTGGAAGGCACGATTCTTACGGTTTACCGCGACGCCGTGACCTATGCCAACTCACGGCTTGATCGGGACAGCACAATTGATTCTTACTTTGACGACCTGCTTAACGAACTCCGTCTTTCCCTCGAACGCACGCCGGAACTTCTTGAAGTTCTGCGCAATGCGGGAGTAGTTGACAGCGGAGGTGCCGGATTCGTCTATATTGCCGAAGGTATGAAAAAGGCACTATGCGGAGAAACCGCCGGATCAGATGACCAATACGGTCCTTCCGGCAGTGATGAAAGAACGGATCTTTCCCTTTTCGGGGAAAACAGTGTGCTTGAATTCGGCTACTGTACCGAATTCCTTCTCCGACTTCAGAATTCCAAGATAAATGTTGCTGAATTCGACGAAAAAACGCTTATTGATCATTTGAATTCGATCGGTGAGTCCGTGGTCGCTTTCCGTGAAGGAAGCATAATCAAAGTCCATGTTCATACAATGACCCCGGGGGCTATATTGAATTACTGCCAGCAGTACGGTGAATTTCTGACATTGAAAATTGAAAATATGACTTTGCAGCATAACGGATCAACCGTGCAGAACAGATATAATGCACCGCGTTCAAAACCTCACAAACCCTACGGTATCACTGCCGTTGCCAACGGAAAAGGAATCGTTGACACTTTTCTGTCGCTCGGAGTCGACGAGGTCGTGGATGGCGGGCAAAGTATGAATCCCTCCGCAGAGGACTTTATCCGTGCCTTTGACCGGATAAATGCCGATACCATTCTTGTTTTCCCCAACAACGGAAACGTGATCCTTACCGCAAAACAGGCTGCCGCCCTTTACGAAAAAGCGGAAATCCGTGTGATCCCCAGCCGCACCGTAGGAGAAGGATACGCCGCAATTTCTTTGCTTGACACTTCCTCGGGAGACACCGACGCCATTGTTTCAGAAGCGGAAGATGCCATTTCCGGAGTTGTCACCGGCTCTGTTTCCCGTGCCAACCGTGACACGGAGATGAACGGAATTTCCGTTCACAGCGGTGATTATATCGGTTTTGCCGACGACGTGATATATTCGGATTCAACATCCAGACGCGAAGCCGTAACCGGACTCGCCGATAAGCTCAAAGCCGGGAAATACGATATTCTTATGCTGATCTGCGGTGCTGACGCCGATGAGGATGAAGCACGTGCTCTGTACGACGAATTGGTTTCACGCTACCGCCGCACGGAAATCATTATGATCGACGGCGGACAGCCGGTTTTTGACTATATGCTCGTGCTTGAATGATCGACAGTTCATCAATTCAGAATTTATTATTACAGGAGAAAATCAAATGTATACACTCTTTACCGATACCGATACTGACATAACACCTGAAATAGCAAAAAAATACGGTTATCATCTCATCAGTATGCCGTACAGCGTTAACGGAAAGACCGTTTATCCCTATGAGGATTTCGAAACATACGATTATCATTCATTTTACGATATGCTCCGTTCAGGCGTTCTTCCTACCACAAGCGCAATAAGTGCCGAAAAATATAAAAACTATTTTGAGCCTGTACTCGCCGCCGGAAGCGATATTCTTTACGTTCACTTTTCCGCTGCAATGACTATGACTTTTGACGTCATGCGAAAAGCTGTGAAGGAACTGCTTGAAAAGTATCCCGAACGCCACATCTACACCGTTGACACAAAAGGCATAACCATAATCAGCCTGAATATAGTGGAAGAGATCGGAGACATGTACCTTGCCGGAAAAACTCCCGAAGACATACTCGAATGGGCAAAGACAGAAGTGGATAAATTCGCAATTTATTTTTTTGCAGACGATCTGAAATTCTTCCGCCGCAGCGGAAGAGTCAGCGGACTTGCCGCAACTATGGGTACCCTTATCGGCATCCGACCGATCATTTACATGAATACGGAAGGAAAGATGGTAAGTATTGGCAAGGAAAAGGGACGTGCAAAAGCAATAGACCGTCTGATAGAATACGTTGATGAACTCGGAGACAATGTAAAAGATCACCGCGTCATTGTCGGGCACACGGATGCCCTCGAAATTGCCGAAGAGATAGCAGAAATGCTTCGTGAGAAATACGGAGAAGATCTCCGTATTCAGATAATCCCCACCAATCCCACTGCCGGAAGTCACTGCGGTCCCAACGGAGTTGGCGTAACTTTCCACGCTGTCCACCGCTGAGGTAAGCGATATGGTTGAAATAAGAGAAGTAAAAACAAAAAAAGAACAAAGAGAATTCCTTGATTTTCCTCTCGATCTTTACCGCGGAAATCCCTGCTTTGTTCCTCCGCTGTGGGGAGATGAAAAAAAGATCTTCCGTTCCGATTACGTGTACTACGACACATGCGAAGCGGTATATTACAATGCCTACCGTGATGGGAAGATAGTCGGACGCATTTCCGGCATTCTCCAAAAGGCGGCAAACGAAAAGAACAAAGAAAAAAGAGTCCGTTTTACACGATTCGACTCAATAAACGATCGGGAAGTCGCCGCCGGACTTTTCGGCGCAGTGGAAAAATGGGCACTTTCAAAAGGAATGGACACCGTATGCGGTCCTCTCGGTTTTTCGGATCTTGAACGCGAAGGACTCCTTATTGAAGGCTTCGACCAACTCTCCACTTTTGAGGAACAATACAATGCCGACTATTACGGCGGACTCATTGAGTCTCTCGGATACGAGAAAGAGGTTGACTGGACCGAAAGCAAAGTAATGGCTCCCGATGAAGGTGCCGAGGAAATTCAGAAAATGGCGGACTTCGTTATGAAACGCTATGATCTTCACTTCGGGCCAGCAAAAAACACCAAAGACTTTCTTGACCGTTACGCCGACGGATTCTTTGATCTGATCGACAAAAGTTACGACGGTCTTTACGGGACCGTTCCTTTCACAGACGGAATGAAAAAAATGATGATCGACAACTTCAAACTCATCATTGACATAAAACACGTTGCCGTTATTCTTGACAAAAATGACCGGATAGTATGTCTCGGCATCTGCTTCCCGTCTATTGCAAAAGCAGTGCAGAAGTCCGACGGACATCTGACTCCCGCCGTCATTGTTCGTCTTCTCCGTGCCATTAAGCACCCGGAAATCATTGACCTCGGACTGATAGGAGTCGATCCCGAATATGCCAACCGGGGAATCAGCACCGCGGTCTGCGCTGCCCTGATAAAAATGCTGAATGAAGACGGTGTTAAATACGCGGAAACCAATCTTAATCTCGAAACCAACTATGCAATACAGAATCAATGGAAACGCTTTAAGAGCGTGCGCCATAAACGCCGCCGTTCGTACGTCAAAAAACTATCCTCTGACTCGGAGGTGAATGTCTGAAATGTCCGAAAACAAGAATATCCGCCTTCTGATAGACTGTTTCGGCGGTGACAACAGTCCTTCTGCCAATGTGGAAGGAGCTCTTTGCGCAATTGAACGCTTCAACGATCTGCATCTCATCCTCACGGGAGACGAAGAACTCATAAAAAAAGAACTTGAAAACAAAAAAGCAGATATGTCGCGTATCGAGATCGTACACGCACCCGACATTGTCACCTGCAACGACAAGCCAACGGATGCAATACGTCTGAAAAAAGACAGTTCAATGATGCGTGCCGTCAGACTCCTGCGTGAAGATGACAGCATCTCCGGAATGGTAAGCACAGGATCTACGGGTGCGCTCGTAGCGGCGGCAACACTCCGTATCGGACGTTTGCGCGGAGTTATTCGCCCCGCCTTCTGCCCGATTCTGCCTACCATGAACGGCGGGATTGTCGGGATCTGCGACAGCGGTGCCAATGTTGACGTCACCGCAGATTATTTGCAGCAATTCGCTATAATGGGTTCACTTTACCTTGAAACCGTTTACGGTGTTTCTTCTCCACATGTTGCGCTGCTGAATATCGGCACCGAGGAAACCAAAGGCGACAATCTTCGCAAAGAAGCATTTTCCGTACTCAGAGACACCCCGGGGATCAATTTTGTGGGAAATATGGAAAGCCGCGACCTTCTTACGGGTAAATTCGACCTTGTCGTCTGCGACGGATTCTCCGGCAACGTACTTATCAAATCAACCGAAGGTGCCTGCCTTGAAATGCTCAAAAAACTGAAAAAAGATATCTCATCCTCTATCATTAACAAGTTCGGTGCTCTTTTTATGTACCGGATGTTCATGAGAGAGAAAGAATTTATGAACTATCAGAATTACGGCGGAAGCGTGCTTCTCGGCACCTCAAAAGTCGTTGTCAAAGGGCACGGAAGCAGTAATGCCGATGCCGTGGCAAAATGCATCGAGCAGGCGTATCTTATGGGGACCGGTGCACTTACGGACAAGATCGAAGCCGCACTTGACGTTTCCTCAGATGAGGAATAATTCATAAACCTAAAAAACACAGAAAGGAAACGACAATGTTTGAATCAGTAAAAAAACTTCTTGCAAAGCAGCTGCGTATCAGTGAAGACAAAATCACACCCGCCTCCAAAATCAAAGATGACCTCGGTGCGGATTCCCTGGATATTCTCCAACTACTTATGACCATTGAAGAAGATTACGGAATTGTAATTCCGGATGAGGAACTCGTCTCTTTCAACACAGTATCCGATATCGTGACATATCTTGAAAACAGGAAATAATCACATCGCTGCAAAAAGGGGCTGTCTCACTTACGTGATCCAGCCCCGCAAATCCTGCTCGGCAAATGAAATTTGCCGTTTTGGCTCCGAAAACGGATGTTTTATAATTATTTGGCTAGCCAAAACCGCAGGATATTGCTCAAAAACGGCGGCTCCTGACCGCCGTTTTTGACGGGCTGTCTTAATGCGACAGCCCGTTTTTTAATTTTCAATTCCCGCGAATTACAACTAAGGCAATACCGCACAATTCTGGCGGTGCAGATGCGCCGTCAGATTTTTCGTCA
>JAKSOD010000187.1 GCA_024405755.1 Clostridia bacterium | reverse complement strand
TTAAGAATATACAAATAAGGAGAAAAGCCATGTCTTTCGATCTTAAACGCGACGCATCCGAACGCATAATAATTGCCGCTCACAGAGGTGAATGCGGCGGAAATATTCCCTGCAACACCATCACCGCCTACGAGATCGCAGTATCTCACGGTGCCGATATGATTGAAGTTGACGTTAACCGCAGTGCCGACAACACTCTTTGGATACTTCATCCGAAGATGGAATGGAAACACCTCAACTATCTCGGTCCCGAGGGAAAAGTCTCCCTCGGTCAGCTGACCGACGAGGAGATCAGACGTCTTCGTTACGTCAACTATGACCGCGACTTCACGCAGTTCGGTCTTTGCACCTTTGATGAGGTGCTTGACCGCTTCAAAGGCCGCTGTTACATAAACGTGGATAAATTCTGGGAGAATCCCCGTGATATTTCCGACGCCATCCGTGACCACGGAATGCTCGATCAGATCGTTGTCAAATCCTCCCCCAAGCAGGAGTATCTCGATATCGTTGAAGAATATGCCCCCGAGGTCAGCTTCCTGCCCGTTCTGAAAAAAGACGAGGGTATCCACGAGGAAATGATGAGACGCAACATCAATTACGTCGGAGCCGAGGTCGTTTTCGACAACGAAAACGAGGGAGTCGGCACCCGTGAGTTCATTGAAAAACTCCATGCCGACGATAAACTCGTGTGGGTCAACGCCATAATTTACAACTACAAGGCACAGCTTTCGGCGGGACACTCCGACGATACCGCCTTCACCGTGAGTCCCGATTACGGCTGGGGCTGGCTTGCCGACCGCGGATATGACATAATCCAGACCGACTGGACTCTCGCCATGGCACAGTACCTTGAAAAGTCCGGCAAGAGATACAAAAACAAATAATCAGCCGATATCTCAACACCGAAATAAAAAAACGTGCTGACGCATTAAGGCAGCACATTAAAAGGCCGGGCTGTCGCATTAAGACAGCCCGTCAAAAACGGCGGTCAGGAGCCGCCGTT
>JAKSOD010000186.1 GCA_024405755.1 Clostridia bacterium | reverse complement strand
AATGTTTCCGAGCAGCGGATTTCCGGAGAGTTCGATCTGCATACGGCAGATATTTCTGCGGACTGCATGACCGCAGCCAGGATTCGGAAAGGGTGCTGGTGGGCGGTTCCGTCACCGCAGGCTCTGCATCTTACTGACGGCTACTTTGAGGATGAGGATACCGCGTCCGAGGAGGTCGCGGATGCAGTGACACGCGTGTGCCGGGTTATGCGGGATACGGGCGCTGCCGGACATGTACTTTTGTATGACGGTGTTCCTGATGCAATGGATCAGGAACATTTTTCCGGGAAACGGTTCCTCCGTTTCGTGCCGGATGCGTTTCTTGAGGAGGTTCTGGAGGTGCAGCGGGATCTGATTCTCTCTGCTGATGCTGTGCCGCGCCTTGCAGAACTTGCCGACTGCTATACGATACGGCAGGTGTATGTTACCGATCCGACAGTTGAAGCACTTGCCGGGGCATGCCATCTGTTTGATCCCGAGGATGTGTTCTGTGCGGGGACAGCACCGGAGACGGAGCAGGAGGCATACTGGAAAAGCCTCGCGGAACTGCGGGCTTGTGTCCAGGATGTATGAGCGGGGGATGTGCGAAACTGCAAAGCAACAGGCACGAAAATATATAATTTTTAATAAAATTCATTTATTGAAAAATTTAAGTAATGAAACTAAAAAGTTATATTTAAGGTATTATTTGGGAAAAGCTGCGAAAAGAATGGATATCATCGACGCGTTCTACGGTGTATAACTGTTCAACAAACTGCTTTTTTACCGTAACCCCAAGGGATTCTTGCTTTACCCGTCTACTCATTTTATACCGAAATATACGATTTGCACGTAATGACGGATTTGGTTTAAACACATCGCTAATATACAGGTCAAGATAAATTTCACTGCGCGGGAGACAATCTTCAACAATTTCGCCAAGAAGTACGCCAACAGTGATAACTTCGCCGTTGACGACACCAGAGATGTTTATATCCAAATTTTGAAATATGAGCATATTCATGGAGA
>JAKSOD010000185.1 GCA_024405755.1 Clostridia bacterium | reverse complement strand
AAAAAAATCCGGCATCCGGTTTCTCGGACGCCGGACGGTTATCAATCAGCGAATAGCGGAGTGGAAAGGTATCTGTCTCCGGTATCCGGAAGGAGGACCACGATGGTTTTACCTTCGTTTTCGGGACGCTTGGCAAGTTCAATTGCCGCAAAAGTGGCAGCACCGGAGGAGATTCCTACCAAAACGCCTTCGCTCTTTCCGATTTTCTTGCCGGTAGCAAAAGCATCTTCGTTAGAAACCGGAATGATTTCATCGTATACACCGGTATTCAGCACATCCGGAACGAATCCTGCACCGATGCCCTGGATTTTGTGCGGTCCGGGAACACCTGTGGAAAGAACTGCAGAAGTTGCAGGTTCGACGGCTACGACCTTGATATTCGGATTCTTGGATTTCAGATATTCACCCACACCGGTTACCGTTCCGCCCGTGCCGACACCGGCAACAAAAATATCGACCTTGCCATCAGTATCTTCAAAAATTTCGGGGCCGGTATGCTCACGGTGAGCAGTCGGGTTTGCGGGGTTTATAAACTGACCAGGAATGAAGCTGTTCGGAATTTCTTCCGCAAGCTCTTTTGCCTTTGCGATTGCGCCCTTCATACCTTTTGCGCCTTCGGTAAGCACGATTTCCGCTCCGTATGCTTTAATAAGTTGACGGCGCTCCACCGACATGGTTTCGGGCATTGTCAGAATAATGCGATAACCGCGTGCAGCAGCAACAGAAGCAAGACCGATACCGGTGTTGCCGGAAGTAGGTTCAATTATAACCGAGCCTTCTTTGAGTTTTCCGGAAGCTTCGGCTTCGTCGATCATTGCTTTGGCAATTCTGTCCTTTACAGAACCGGCGGGATTAAAGTATTCAAGTTTAGCAACGATTTTTGCCTTAAGGCCTAATTCTTTTTCAATATGAGTAAGCTCCAGAAGAGGAGTTTTTCCGATAAGCTGATCGGCAGATGTATAAATGATAGACATAATAGTATTCCTTTCTATTCTTTAGTGTTTAATTG
>JAKSOD010000184.1 GCA_024405755.1 Clostridia bacterium | reverse complement strand
ATACGCTCAACAGAAAACTATTCGACCGTGAATTAGTCATGCGCGCAAAAGACGCAGGAGCAGATGTCGAAGTCCGGGCGCGGGCACGCCCCATCCTTGAAAACGGAAAACTGACCGGCGCGGTAATCAACCAGAACGGCACAGAATATCATATCAAAACAAAAATCATCATCGCAGCTGACGGTGTTGAATCACAGTTTGCAAAACGTGCAGGCGTAAATACCACACTTCACATCGCCGAAGCCGGTTCGTGCTGTCAGTATCTCGTATCGGGAATCGATATTGATGATACTGCAAACCTCATTTATTTCCTTCCGGAAAAAGCATTTGGCGGGTATGTATGGGTATTTGCGAAAGGAAATCATTCTGCAAACATAGGAATAGGCATCACCGGCGATACATCAAAAGACGGCAGCCGTGCAAAAGATCTGCTTGATGAATTCATGAAAGAACATTTTCCCGAGGGAAAAATCCTCGAACTGATAACAGGCGGTATTCCTATGTCAAAACCTCTGGCAGAAACTGCATTCGACGGGCTTTTACTCGCCGGAGATGCGGCTCACGTAACCAACGCCTTAACCGGAGGAGGTATTTATCAGGCGATGTACACGGGAAAACTCGCCGGAGAATATGCTGCAGCTGCAGTTAAAGCAGGAGATACTTCAAAAGCGTTCCTGACAGCTTATGATTCAGCATGGAGAAACAGTACCTTTGGTCTGAATCTGCAGGCGTCATACACGGCTCACAAGGCATACTGCGGTCTCTCAGATGAAAATGTGAACAGAATCTTTTCGCGGCTGTCGGATATATCTGTAGATAATGTAACCCTTAGAGGAATTGCATTGGCGTTTGTGAAAAACAATCCGAAACTGCTTCTCGAACTGCCGGCACTTATGAAGCTGCTAAGAGGATAATTGTAACTATTCAGCTCTTTATTTTCTATACAAGTTTACTCTTCCCAGTGTGTCTTGACTACAGAAACCGCAAATCTTCGCAAATCGAGAAACGCAAATCGCGAGC
>JAKSOD010000183.1 GCA_024405755.1 Clostridia bacterium | reverse complement strand
TCCGGAATATGCCTGCTGTTGAACTGCGGGACTTACTACATTACCCTTTTTTACCTGAAGCACAGAAGGTTTTAGCATCCCGCGGAATTTCCGTTGATTCGTTATCAAAGACTGATACCGGCAGAAATTATCTTGAAAAAGCCTGCCGGCGTGTGACATTTGCAATAGACGGTAAAGAGCTTTATCCGGCGGATAATTCCGGCGATAATGTCTCAGATATTGTTACATATGTTTTAGCGCGGATTCTTGTATCGTGCGTAAAAGACCGGCAGACGATTCACCGGTTTGTCAATGCGGAGGCAAAACGTGTCTATTCTGCGCTTTCTGCTGAACAGAATACCTCTTTAAAGCAGCGTGTCTGTTCTGAGTTCGGCATCTCCGTTGATACAAAAAAACTTACCGTCATTCAGTATGTGGAGATGTGTTCAGGCATTCGTGACGCAAAGTGGCGTCTGATTAACCGGGATGTTTTTGACGGTTATGTTCCTGTCTCTTCAGATGAACTGGAGATTCTCCTCTGCGAAAAAATCAAGAATCATTTAAGTTCAAATCTTCCGCTCGCCGTTCCTGCATCCCTTGAACGTGAGCTGCAGCCATGGGTTGAAAAGCTTACGACGAAGGTAAAAGAGCGTACCTTAGAGGAATTTGGAACAGTTGAGGAGACAGCGTTTCCGCCCTGTATTCAAACACTTATTGAGGCAGCGGCTGCAGGCGCTAATATTGTGCACTCCGGGCGGTTTGCTCTTGTTACGTTCCTGCACACGGTTGGTATGAGCGAAGATCAGATTGAGGGGATTTTCTCCCGCAGTCCGAATTACAATGCGGATATGACTGAATATCAGGTTAATCATATCCTAACGCATGAGTATGATTCGATGTCGTGTGCCACGATGCAGACACACGGGGTCTGCTCGCATAAGTCAGCGCAGTGTATGAAGATTAATCATCCGCTGTCATATTACCGGAATGCGAAGAAGCTTGCGGAGCGTAAACGGCTCGCAGAAGAACGCAGAGCGGCAAATGAAGCAGCTGCAGCAGCGGCGAAAGC
>JAKSOD010000182.1 GCA_024405755.1 Clostridia bacterium | reverse complement strand
CTCTTTCAAAGCGTTCTGCATCCGTGTATTCGACTGTTTCTCCGACTTCACCGTTAGAACCGAGATACTCGATCCTGCCGACCGGGATAGCCGGTGTATCTATCGTTTTCGCGGTTGATACGATTCTTTTTACTTCCAGTTTCTCACCGGGCTCATGCGTGACTGCCACAACATCGTTGCCGGCATCAAGGAGTCTCTGCGTGTACTGCTCCGTCACATGGACCGGGAAGCCGCACATCGGAGTACTGATTGATTTATTGGTTAAGGTCTTACGGGTAAGCATGAGTTCAAGAACATCATGTGCAATCTGCGTGTCACGCTCGCCGTAAATCTCGAAGAAATCTCCGACCTTATACATGACAATGGCATCGGGATTTTCTTTCTTGACCATTTCGTATTCGTCAAATTCCGACACAAAATGATCTCTGAACGCAACGCCGTTATGCTCGCAAAGCTCTGCAAAATCCCGAATCACTTCATCGGGGATGCCGAGCACACTGCCGTCCTTTTCAAAGACAAAGGCATCTTCAACAAGGAAGTTATAGAACTCTGCACCGTGCCACACGTTATCCATGGAGTCGGAAGCAACAAGCCCGTTTTCATCAAAGGTAAACTCCACATCGTCTATCTTGAGGTATCCGAGAACATCGTAAAGAATCTCGGTTTCTCTGTCATAAACGGGGAGTTTTTCCGTTTCACGGAACACTCTGGTGCCGTCTGCGCCAAACTCCGCTTCATGTCTATCTATTTCGCGCTGCGCTTCACGGTTCGCCTCAAATGACAGAATATCCTCATGGATTTTCAGAAGGTTTTCTGGCGTGAACTCGATATAGTCGCAGTCCATCTCATAGTCGTTTTCGGCTTCCATGAAGAACGGAGTATTGATGTCCGCAAGGAATTGATCCGACATTTCTTCAAGGTCGTTCCGGAAAGCGTCGGCATTTTCGGGATGGTTTGCAATGTCATATTGTTCGATGAGTTCTTCAAATACGGAGAAATCCAAATTGCCGGAAACATACTGTCCGCCTGCGGCTGCATCGGGATTGTAGTAGATCCAATGCACCTGGTCATTACCGC
>JAKSOD010000181.1 GCA_024405755.1 Clostridia bacterium | reverse complement strand
CGAAAATAACACACTTTGATGACCTTACAGACGAGGACAAACGCTCCCTCTATTCCATAATACAATACGGAGCAAGACACGGAACAGAAATTGCTGAGGCAATCCTCTACTTCGGACGTCACATCAACTACCGTGAACTCTTAGATACCATTGATGAAGCCGCAGCCGGACTCTGTGAAATCGGTGTTAAAAAAGGCGACTTTGTAACCATATACTTACCCAATATCCCCCAGTGTATCTTTGCCGTATATGCAATAAACAGAATCGGTGCAATCTGCAACTTAGTCCACCCCTTATCTTCAAAGAAAGAACTTGAAGAGTGTGTAACCTTAACCAAGAGCCGTTTCGTTCTTGCCTACGAAGGAAACGAAGGAAACTGCGTAGGACTTGGAACTAAAATTATCCGCTGCAGAACACCCACTTACTTCCCGAAGTCGCCTAAAGGACTTCTGATGAAAGCAGTCGTCCGCAACTCGTTTAAAGAGATGCCCAAAGCCTTTGATGCAGTTGAGTGGTCAGCGGTCTGCAAAGCGGGCAGACGTTATCTTGAAAAGAAGAGCCTTCCTGAAGATACCGTAAAGCCGGAAGACATTGCAGCTGTGATGTACACAGGGGGCACGACCGGTGAATCAAAAGGCGTTCTTTTATCCAATGCGGCTATCAATGCGTGTACGACAAATATGATGGACACCTGTTTTGAAGGACGTCCTCATATCGGTATGGGATTTTTATCCGTCCTGCCGGTTTTCCATGCGTTCGGCTATACGCTTGTTATTCATCTGCCGATAGCTGCCGGAATGCGTATGATTCTGCTTCCGAAGTTTGACGAGAAGCAGTGCGCCAAACTTATCTTAAAGGAAAAACTTGAAACGGTTGCAGGTGTTCCTACCATGTTTGAACGGATGTATCCGTATCTGAAACATCATCAGCTGCCCTATGTCATCAATATCGCCGCGGGCGGAGATCGTGTTTCCCGCGACCTTGCAGAAAAATACAATGCAATTCTTCCGAGCACTAAGTTCCGCTCAGGATACGGATTAACCGAAGCGTGCGGCTGTTGTATTCTTGAACATCCGGACT
>JAKSOD010000180.1 GCA_024405755.1 Clostridia bacterium | reverse complement strand
GGATATTTGTACGGAGCAGTAGTCCGCTTAACATGCGTCTGCAGCTCTTTGATGAGCGTATCCGAAGGCGCCCAGCCGTCTTTTAAGACAACAAACGCCTTTACAATAACACCGCGAATCGGGTCAGGACTGCCCACAACAGCCGACTCCTTAACTGACGGATGTTCAATCAATGCAGACTCGACCTCAGCCGGCGAGATACGGTATCCGGAAGACTTGATAATATCATCGCTTCTGCCCATAAACCAGTAGTAGCCGTCCTTATCCACACGTGCTTTATCTCCTGTGTAGTACCAGCCGTTAACAAAGACCGCAGCCGTTGCCTCCGGGTCGTCTAAATACTCCTTGAAAAGACCAAGTGGTCTCGGCTCGGTCTTAACTGCAATACGTCCTTCTTCACCGACCGGAACGGGATTTCCGTCTTCGTCGTGCAGCTCGATAGTCCAGCCCGGAGCAGCTTTTCCGACACTTCCCGGCTTGTGTTCCATACATGGATATGTTCCGATGATTGCAACCGTCTCAGTCTGACCGTATGCCTCGAAAATCTTTAAGCCCGTTCCTGCTTCCCAGACGCGGTTAACCTCAGGATTCAGCGTTTCACCTGCAGAAACGCAGTGTTTCAGCTCGGAGAAATCAAACGTGCTTAAGTCTGCAAGGATAAGCATACGGTAAATCGTAGGCGGCGCACAAAATGATGTAATCTCGTATTTTTCAATCAGCGGCAGAAGTTCTGTTGCATTGAATTTTCCGCGGTAGTCATAGACAAAAACACATGCGCCCTGCATCCACGGACCGTAGAACTTGCCCCACGAAGACTTACCCCAGCCCATATCTGATACGGTAAAGTGTAAATCATTTTCGCGCAGGTCGTACCAGTATTTTCCCGTAACCAGATGACCTAACGGGTATGACTGGGTATGGAGGACCATCTTCGGCTCAGCTGACGTTCCCGATGAAAAGAATATCACCATGGGGTCAGTTGATTTTGTCTTGATTCTGCCGATAAAAGGAGACAGCTTTGTAGAAGCTTTTGCCGGATAGACGAGTTCTTTTTCATAGTTAATCCAGCCTTCCGCGTCTCCGTTGAT